>CALDZL010000104.1 GCA_937944295.1 uncultured Sphingorhabdus sp. | reverse complement strand
TCAAAGGCCTTAATCAAAAGCGCTAAAGTTGCCAATTTCATCAATCGTTCTGATAAATATGGAATCACGCAAAGCCCCGCTAAAGTTGACTTTCCTGCTGTGATTAAGCGTGTCCAAGATGTGATCAAAACCATCGAACCGCATGATAGCGTCGAACGTTACACGGGCTTAGGTGTTGATGTTGTGAAGGGCTATGCGAAATTTATCGACCCTTGGACGATAGAGATCGCGAAAAACGATGGCTCAACGCAGCGTTTAACTAGCAAGGCCTTTATCATTGCAACGGGCGGCGCGCCTTTTGTGCCGCCCTTACCTGGCATAGAAGATAGCGGTTATTTAACCAGCGATACATTGTGGGATGCTATGGCAAAACGCAAAGCCGCACCGAAAAAGCTCACTCTACTAGGCGGCGGTCCGATAGGTTGTGAATTGGCACAAAGCTTCCAAAGATTGGGATCGCAAGTCACATTGGTTGAAATGGCCGATCGTCTTTTGGCTAAAGAAGATGCCGATGCAGCGCAAATCGTCCATGATAGTTTGGTGGAGGATGGCGTGAATATCTTGGTGGGGCATCAAGCGTTACGCCTTGAAGGCAAAAAAGCCCTCATTATTAAAGGACCAGACGGCGAAACTGAATTAGCGCATGATGATCTGTTGGTGGCAGTTGGCCGTAGAGCAAGGTTAAAAGGTTTTGGACTAGAAGATATTGGCGTAGATGTTGATAATGGCTTAGAAATCGATGAATATCTTGCCACCAATATGCCGCATATATTTGCTGCTGGCGATGTGGCGGGTAATCAACAATTCACCCATGGTGCTGCGCATGAAGCATGGTTTGCTTCGGTTAATGCGCTCTTTGGTTTTGCCAAAAAATATAAGGCCGATTATCGTGTATTACCGCGCGTTACCTATACGGACCCTGAAGTGGCAAGCGTTGGTATGTGTGAAAATGATGCTAAGTCGCAGGATATTGAGTATGAACTAACCATTTATGGTTTGGATGATTTGGACCGCGCCATTACCGAGGGCGAGACCAAAGGCTTTGTCAAAGTGCTTACCGTTCCCGGCAAAGACACAATCTTGGGTGCGACCATTACGGGCAGCCATGCAGGTGAATTAATCACAGAATTTTCGCTCGCTATGCGCCACAATATGGGCCTTGGTAAGATTATGCAGACTGTGCACAGCTATCCAACATGGAGCGAGGCTAATAAATTTGCAGCAGGGCAATATCGCCTCGACCGTCAACCAGAGAAATTACAGGCCTTTGCGGCCAAATTCTTTAAATGGCGCTTGGGATAGTGTTACTATCTATAATGATAAAGCAAGGCAGCTTTTGAGCTATATTCTGTATTTTGTGATATAGAATAGTTTAGTTTGCGTTTGGTTGAGCAACATTTATTATTCCCCAAGCAATATATGTTTTTGGGTAATTATTTTCTAACTCTACTAAAATATCTAGTTCTACTAATTTTTCTATTAGATTTTGTGCAGCATTATATGTAATATTTAACTTTGATGACGCTTTACTTATTGTAAGTGCTGGGTATTCGAAGAGTATATCTACTAAATTCATAGCATTAGATGATCGGATAGAATCGCTAACCTTTTCTCTAAGAATTGTTTGGGCAAGTATTAAATTATCTATGGTCTGTACAGTATCTTTACAAGATTGTGTAACCTTTTGAAAAAAGAAATTAAACCAACTGATCCAATCACCTTGTGTGGAGACTGCATACATTAGATCGATATATTGATCTTTATCTTTTTCAATTGCAGGACTAATATACAGCACAGGCATGTCTAACAATTTTGTATTTACAGACATAAGTGTAACTAACATTCTTCCTAACCTGCCGTTACCGTCACTAAATGGATGAATGGTTTCTAGCTGATAGTGAACCAATGCAATGTCAATTAAACTCTCGGCTTGGCTAGTATAGTCTTTATTTAAATACTTTTCTAAGTCGTCCATGCACTCAATAGTCTCTTTTGGGGGAGGTGGAATAAATCGTGCATCTTCAATTTTGCGAGTTGGACTACCTATGAAGTTTTGATCGAATTTGTATTCACCTGGCCTTTTTTTAGAACCGCGAGCGGTTGATAGGCCTTCTAATAATTTCATATGCGCTGTTTTTATGACTCTATGGGAGAGAGGATATTTTTCTAGCATCTTAAATGCTTCATTAAGAGCTAAAATATAATTCCTTACCTCGATTGTCGAATCGTCAGTGTCTTTTTTGATATTTATATCGGCCAATATTAGACGATCGGTGGTTGTATATGTTCCTTCCATCGCAGATGAAGTTAGCGCTTCTTGTCTTTGTAAGGGAGCTATTAGGATGTTAGAATTTATTAGTCTGCGGCAAGCGCCTCGAAGCTCTCCTATTGCACCTGTAGCTTCAGCGAGGGCTATAAATATAGCGCTATTGTCTATAATTGGAGGAAGAGCAGTCGGTACAAAAGCCATTTGATTGGCTATTGTAGGTATTAATTTTCCGGTCCTATTATCTATAAAATCTTTATTTTTTATTTTTCACTATAGTACAAAGCTTCCCACTCACTTTTCATTTCTAACCTCTAAACTACAAAGTGGCAAGTTTGTTTTGTACCAAAGTATAATTTGCAAGTAATTTTAACTCAAAATATCTGCTGCCATTTTTAGGCGCTGTGCTGTGGTGAGGGCGCACAAGAGGCTTGCAGCAATCGCTATCCAAGCAAAATAAGCAGGAAAAAGGCACATTAATGTAAAGGTGATGATGGTTTCTGTGCCTTCCATCATACCGATAGTATAGAGAAAAGCCTTTGGTCCGCGCTCTTGATCGGGCGCCTTCTTATCGCTAGCGATGGCAGCGAATGCCAAAAAACTCACCCCTGTAACCATGAAACTTGCGAGGAGTAGCGCCGCCCATTTTGCATTGTCAGGCTCGGCCCATGCAAAGGCCAGCGGAATGGCGGCGTAAAAAAAGAAATCAGCCAGAGAATCCAAATAGCCGCCGAATTGTGTGGGTCCGTTAATTTGTGCAACTGCCCCGTCTAGTCCATCGATAGTTCGATTAAGCAAGATGAAACAGAGTGCAAGACTATAATGGCCATATAGGATGGCGCCGCATACTGGAATCACCAATAATGCGCCTGCAATACTTATCATATTGGCACTGATACCTAAAGATGCCAATGCCTGACCTATTTTATGCACTATGGGTTTGAGCATCTTTTGTAGAGCAATATCAAACATGTTGCACGGTCTTTGTTAACATGGTTTTTTGAGCGATGAGAGTGCAGAAAATGGATTATTATCTTGTTTCTCTTGCACCAATTTTGCCATCATTTCTTCTTCGCTTATTACGCCTGCTTTTGCTAATATTGAGTCGGCATTCTTTGTACGAGGAAATGAATCAATTGCTAAATAAAGACTTTGCGCAATAGCTTCTCCAATATCTATTTCGCGGCCATCATAGAATATCGTCTCGCAATCTTCATCCTGTAATTCGACTTCGCTATCATTGGGGCCAACAGAAGGTGTCTCTATAAAATTAATGGCAATATCTTCTTCTATTGAACAATGCATAGTCTCAGCGGTAGCAACACATATTTGGTCAATTTGGGCATATAGTGTACCGTGCATTTGTATCGGATCATGCGACACTGTAACATTGGCCTTCAGGCTATAAATAGCAGGTAAATCAAATCGTACGGCTAGAGCATCGCATTGTTCTTTGCTGGCTATTAAAATTATTGGTTTATGATTGAGTTTTAATTCGGTGAGGGTCAGAATATGGCTGAATTCAGACCCAATAGAGATACCCTCTGGCGCATGCATGATGATTTTTTCTTTGGGTGTTTCTCGGGGCATTACCAATTCACTTCCGCATTTATTATTTTAGCGCAACCTATAGCCTGTATCTGTTCATAAATTGCTATTAGTCCATTTCTAACCACATGTAATTCTTCATAGCTTGGTGGTTCATCTCGATAAAGATTGCGGATTAATATACTATCTAAATTACCACCATTATATGCTTTTCTATAGGCGTCTAATCGCCCGCCCAATGCACCCACCATTTTTCCTACATGTTTACCAACCACGACATCTCCCATACCCAATTCGCGCATTTGACCATCCATATCATCGACAAATACCTCAGTGAGATATACTGAATTTTCTATCATATTATCATCTTTTTCAAGACGTAATAATATGATTGATAATATAGCCACGATCATATCAAATCTGCCATCCTGAGTGTCTTTGACGCCCCCTTTTGTATACCAATGAGGGTTACGGCCTTGTTCAACAATTTTTTGGTATAGCGGAATTAGGGCATTTTTGGGTTGCGGCGGATTCAGCAGGTTTGAAAAAAATTTTCGAGGGGACAAAGGCATAGAATTTTATCTTTCAGTCTTTTGAATTGCGCTTTTGCGGCATGTTCATTATATATCCATATAATAGTATATATTGATCTTACAGCATAAGGATGCAATGGCATCTTTATATTAATTACAGATTTATTGGCTTCGGAGAGACTCAATGGCTTTCATATATGGAAAAACAATTGGTTATATCTTGCTTACAGCTAGCGTCATTGCGGTTTCAGGCTGTTCGCGGTTGCGCACGCACCAAGGCTATATTCTGGACCCTGTACTTGCTGAGACAGTGGCCGTAGGCGTAGATAATAAAGAATCTGTACAAGGCACGTTAGGCCGTCCAACTTTTACGAGTCAATTTGATCAAAATCAATGGTATTATATTTCACGCGATACAGAGCAACTAGCATTCTCACGCCCAAAAGCTAGATCGCAATTATTAATGACAATCAGTTTTGATCAAGTAGGCAATGTCACCAATGTTGCCAGAAGTGGTGTCGAGACAGTCGTGAAGATTCGTCCTGATGGCGATAAAACACCTACATTAGGCCGAGACCGTAGCTTCTTTGAAGATATTTTTGGTAACATCGGCACAGTTGGTGCCCCTGGAGTAGGCGGCGGTGCTGGTCGTTAATCTGTCTTTTGTTAGATGAAGGCAGTTTATTGGATTAAACGTGATTTTCGGCTGCGAGACAATGCGGCGCTATGCCGTGCTATAGATGAAAATGATGAGATCCTACCCCTGTTCATTTTTGAACCTGATTATATAGAGCAACCTGATATATCGCCAATGCATATATGGGCATGGCGGCAAGCGCTTACCGATTTACAGGGGCGATTGCGTAATATTGGCGCCGATGTGCTGATTGTAACGGGCAATATTTTGGATATATTATCGTCTTTGCGTGAAACTTATGCCTTTGATAGCCTCTACAGCCATGAGGAAACTGGGATAGGTTGGACTTTTGAGCGAGATAGGTTAGTAGCAGGATGGTGTAAATTAAATGCTGTTCAATGGCACGAGACTCACCAAAATTCTGTGGTGAGAGGCCTTAAGAGTAGAGGGAAACGCCAAGCTATCATTCGCCAACGCCTATTTGACAATGATCCACTTCCAGCTCCTAAAAATATTAAATTTGCTAATCAATTTAGTAATTTGTGTATGAAACACCCCATACCAAGCGTTGAGAGTTTTTTTAACCTAAATGATTATCCCTATATTTGCTGGGATAATATGCAAAATATATCCGAAGGTGCAGCCCATCAGGATTTGCATAGTTTTTTTGATAGACGAGGTTTAGGTTATTCAGGGGGTATATCATCACCCAATAATGCATTCACCCATGGATCGCGGCTTAGCGTACATTTGGCATGGGGTACGATTAGCCTGCGACAAATATTTTATGAAACACATAAAGCGAAGATGAGACGCAAAATGGAGGATAATGCGCAATCAGGCCAATGGGCGCGCAGTTTACGGGCTTTTTCGTCCCGATTATATTGGCACGATCATTTCATACAACGCTTGGAATCTGCGCCTGAAATGGAATTCCAAAGCCTTAACCCAGCCTATGAAAACATACTATATCAAGATGATAATGTGAAATTAGAAGCATGGAAATATGGGCGTACGGGTTTTCCTATTATCGATGCTTGCATGCGATGTCTGCAAGCGATTGGATTTCTTAATTTTCGCATGCGAGCGATGGTGGTTAGCTTTGCTATTTTTGGCTTGCATCTGAGTTGGAAGACTATCCATCCGCATCTTGCACAAATATTTCTTGATTATGAGCCTGGCATTCATATTGCACAATTACAAATGCAAGCTGGTATTGTGGGCATCAATACAATCAGAGTTTACAATCCGACCAAGCAGATGATTGACCAAGACCCAGACTGTATTTTTATCAAAAAATGGGTTGATGAACTCTCTGGTTTTAGCGCTGCTGAGATTCAAAATTATGAACAGATTATTTTGGGTGATTATCCTGCCCCTATCGTTGATTTTAAATCTACTTCTAAAGCGATGAAAGATCAAATATTTACCATTCGGCGCAGTATGGAAGGTAAGAGAGTCAGCCAGATTATTTTGGATTTACATGGTTCGCGGCGCGGCCCCCAAAAAAGGAAAGTCAAGAAAACTAAAAGTATAAGGCCTAGTTTTAATAAAGCGCATCAGCCTGTTAAAGAGAATAGCCAGCAAGGTGATTTATTTGAAAATGGAAACTGACCAATGCTGATATTATCACGGTTTCGGATCGTGCTGTTAATATTTATGAACTGGAGCGGGTGAAACGCTCCATTGGTAATTAATCATTCTAATATTGCAGCAGCTTATAACATAGAAGTTAAGCATTTAGTCCGCATTTTGGTCTACAAAAAGTTTGCGGGCTAGCCCTTAACATCGAATGAGTCCTGAACCTAGTTAGTTTACAATGCTTCATGTACACCTACAATTCTTAACTTATCTAAAGTCAGGTGTCAGCTCCTTATAATATTTGCATAACAATCCGATCAAAACCATATTTTACAAACATAGATTGCGCTAATCCTCATATTAGCTTAAAGGCTAAGAGCTTGAAAACGGGCAGTGAAAATAATTGCTGCAAAAAAGGAATATGTTTTGAGCTCCAAATCTAACATAAAAAAATCTGAATATCCTAATAATGCTAAAAATCCATTAGTGAGTATCATTATGGGCAGCCAGTCCGACTGGGAAACTATGCAGCATACAGCAAATTTGATGCACCATTTTGAAATAGCGCATGAGGTGAAAATAGTATCAGCACATCGTACGCCTGATCGCCTTTTTAATTATGCGCAAACTGCAATTGAGCGTGGTTTGAAAGTTATCATAGCAGGTGCAGGCGGTGCTGCTCACTTACCAGGCATGATTGCCTCTATGACCCGTTTACCAGTATTGGGTGTGCCTGTACAATCAAAAGCGCTTAATGGAATGGACAGCTTGTTATCGATCGCTCAAATGCCTGCTGGTATTCCCGTCGGTACATTGGCCATAGGCAATGCGGGATCAAAAAATGCAGCATTATTGGCGCTTTCAATACTTGCCATCAATGATGATATAATTGCTCAAAAATTAGATGAGTGGCGCAATAACCAAAGTGATAATATTGCTGAAAATGTTACAGATAATGGTGGTGATTTATGAATTTCTTAAAACCAAGTTCGGTTATTGGTATTTTGGGCGGCGGTCAGTTGGCCAAAATGATGAGCATGGCTGCATCTAATTTGGGTTATAAAGTTCATATTTATGCGCCAGAAAAAGATAATATCGCTTCCGAGGTTTCCGCTCGATTTACACAGGGTTCTTATGATGATCTTGAAACATTGATGACGTTTGCATCTGATTGCAATGTTATTACCTATGAGTTTGAAAATGTCCCAGTGGATACGCTAAAAAAGATAGAAAAAAAATATGTACTACGACCCAATTCGCAAGCATTAGAGATTGCACAAAGCCGTCTGGCAGAGAAGAAATATGCTGAAAAATGTGGTGCAATTACGGCACGCTATGTCCCGATATTAAACCGCGAAGATATAGAAGCATCGATTGCGAAGTTAGGTGCAGATGCCATTATGAAAAGTGATAGGCTCGGCTATGATGGCAAAGGCCAAGCGCGCATTGATGAGACTACCAACCTATCAGGGGCATGGATGGCAGTCGGGCAACGTGATGCTATATTAGAAGAATATGTAGATTTTGAAGCAGAATTTTCCGTTATTTTAACCCGAACATTTGAAGGTAATATCATATTTTGGGATTCTTCAAAAAATATTCATCAGCATGGTATATTAAAACAAGCATCCCTTCCTGCTGGGCCATTAATCGCTTCTCAGCGCAGCGAGGCACGCAAATTAGCAAGCCGTATTGCCGATGAGCTAGATTATATTGGCGTACTTACTGTTGAGTTTTTTGCGACAACAAATGGCCCTGTCTTCAATGAGATGGCTCCTAGGGTGCACAATAGCGGTCATTGGACAATAGAAGCTACAGTTACAAGCCAGTTTGAAAACCATATTAGGGCCATTACAGGCATGCCACTGGGTTCGACTGAAACTCTAGCTGATCGTATTGAAATGGAGAATCTGATAGGAGATTATACCGATCAATTGGACAATATTTTAAGTGATAATAACAAACATTTACACCTCTATGGCAAAGATAAGATTATCGAAGGCCGTAAAATGGGCCATGTTACGCGCTTATATTTTGATTAAGAGCTTGCATGAATACAGAAAATAACAAATATTCATCAACGCCTGAAATCATCATGATTTTAGCAATGGCAGACAATGGCGTCATTGGCAATAACAGCAAATTGCCATGGCATTTACCCGCTGATCTAAAGTATTTCAAATCAAAAACTAGAGGATGTCCTATGATTATGGGACGAAGAACATTTGAGAGCTTACCAGGCATATTACCAGGAAGGCAGCATATTATATTAACCCGCGATCCCAATTGGTTTGCACTGGGGACCGAAAAAGCTAGTAATATTGAAGATGCGATTAATTTAGCAGATAATAGAAAAATTTTCATCATAGGGGGAGCACAAATTTATAAATTATTTGAAAGTTCTGCAGATAAAATCCTATTGACGCAGGTGCATATTAATGCCCATGGTGACACAATGATGAAAAAATTTGATCCATCAATTTGGCAAGAATCCCGACGCATATATCATGAATCTACAGACGATTATCCTGCCCATAGTTTTATTACATTGATGAGAAAAATATGAGTGTGAAAAAAATATATGGGATTATCTTGTTGATGATTTTACTTGCAATCACTTATTTCACATTTGTTCCCAGAATATTCGACAGCAACACCAATACACTCGACGGCAAAGCCCTGCCATCCATTAGAGACGATGCTCGCGCGCTTCATAATTCACTTACTATTGTCGATCTTCATTCTGATACATTACTCTGGAAACGCTCATTGCTCGATGATGCTAGCTATGGTCATATGGATTTGGGACGACTGCAGCAAGGCAATGTAGCTTTGCAAATATTTTCATCGGTCACCAAAACACCGCGCGGTCAGAATTATAATAGCAATAGCGATGAAAGTGATAATATTACCTTGCTAGCCATAAGCCAATTACAGCCGATTAAGACATGGAATTCCTTACTCAATCGCTCACTCTATCATGCTGAGAAACTAGACGATGCTGTTGCCGAAACCGAGGGTGCTTTGGTCAATATTCAATCTAGCCGTTCGATTGATCAAATGCTCAATGCACGGTCTAATGGTGGCAATCGTATCGGCGCTATGTTATCCATCGAGGGTCTGCAAAATTTAGAAGGCAAACGCGAAAATCTCGATAGATTATATGATGCAGGCTTTCGCATGGCGGGGCTTGCCCATTTTTTCGACAATGAAGTTGCGGGCTCCATGCATGGTACAAAAAAATATGGCCTCACAGATTTTGGCAGAGAAATCGTGCGCGAGATGGAAGAGAAAGGCATGATAGTCGACATTGCCCATGCCAGTCGGAGCGCGATCAAAGATGTGCTGGCGATGGCAAGGCGGCCCGTTGTTTCCAGCCATGGCGGCGTTCAGGCCAAATGTGATGTGAACCGTAACCTTAATGATGATGAGATTAAAGCCATTGCCGAAAATGGCGGCCTCATCGGCATTGGTTATTGGGAAGGTGCAGTATGTGATACTTCCCCTGCATCCATAGCCGCTGCTATGAAACATATCCGTGATCTGGTGGGCGCTGAACATGTCGCATTGGGCAGTGATTATGATGGTGCCGTCATTACCAGATTTGATACATCAGGACTTGTCTATATCACGCAGGCGCTCATGAACGCTGGTTTTTCTAAAGATGAAATTCGCGCTGTCATGGGCGGTAATGCTATACGCTTTTTAAAAGCAGGAATAGAGCCTTTATAAATAATGACCCCGATATATTATTCCGATAAAAAAATACCTGATGAATTGCGCGGTGCTATCATTGCGCTTGGTAATTTTGATGGCTTTCATAGAGGGCACCAAGTGGTCGCAAAGACAGCACGTGATTGGACGCAGCGTAAAAAACGCCCCTTAATTATAGCTACTTTCGATCCGCATCCTGTGCGCTATTTTCGCCCCGATACACCACCTTTTCGCCTCACTACACTCGAACAACGCGCCGCATTATTTGGCCAAGCAGGCGCAGATGCAATGCTCGTATTTTCTTTCAATGCTGCCCTCGCTGCAACCAAAGCAGATGATTTCATAGCCCATTTATTGGTCGATCATTTAGGGGCTTATGGCGTTGTTACTGGGGAGGACTTCACCTTTGGTCAGGGTGCAAAGGGCAACATATCATTGCTGCATGGCTATGGGGCCATGGTTGGACTGTCAGCAAAATCCGTGAAGCCCGTTGGCGATGACCCACAAGAAAATAACGTCATATCATCTAGCCGTATCCGTAAAGCCCTACAAGATGGCGAACCGCAAAGCGCGATGCAGCTATTATCGCGTCCCTTCACCATCAGAGGTGAAGTTATTCATGGCGATAAAAATGGTAGGTTGCTCGGCTATCCCACTGCCAATGTAGAATTACAGCAATATCTGCGCCCCAAATATGGTATTTATGCTGTCAAAGGGCGATTAAGCGATGGTCGCATATTGAATGGAGCGGCAAATTTGGGAATGCGCCCCAGCTTTGATCCGCCCAAAGAGCTGTTAGAGCCTTATTTTTTCGATTTTAACGGAGATTTATATGGCCAAACCATCGAAGTCGAATTGCATCATTTCTTGCGATGTGAAGCAAAATTTGACAATTTAGAAGATTTGAAAATACAAATGGCATTAGATTGCGATAAGGCAAGAACATTATTAGAATAATTAGGGGGAAGTATGAGCAATAGCATCAAATGGGTTATCGCTATAATAGGGCTGATAATTTTTGGTTTTTCGCTTTATAATGCTTCTTGGATTGCCGATGAACCAGAGGGTGACATTATCTTGATAGGGCATGGCAGTTGGCCACTTCCCGTTGATAAGCAGGATTGTATCATTGATGCTGAGCTAGCTCTCAATGCAATAGCTTATAATGCCGATGTGCGCTCGCTGCGAACCATTGCCGCCTATGATGCTAATGCGGTAAAATTTGAAAGTGAATTGGCTGGCGATCAATTGCTAATCCCAAGGGCGCCCAAAACCAATTGCTCTGAGGACCTCAAACGTCCGAGGTCAACCATCAACGATGCTATATCGGCTATGTCGGCACTGGAAATTTTCATGCCTTTAAAAGCTGGTGAAGAGGATAAAGCCAATGCGATGATTTCCGCCCTAACAGGCAAAACATATCCTAATCAAATCTGGGTTTATGGTGATGATGGTCTTACGCAAAAAGTTGCAGCAGCGCTGCCCAATGTAAAAGCTCTGCCTGTTACGGCCGCACGTCAATGCATTACAGATTATAAAAACAGCGGATGGTATGGCAATATCCCCGATAGCTGCGCCCAAGGCACAGCTATTATTACGCTGAATGATGGGTTTACGCTATGGGGTTGGCCCGATCGTCTCATGCAGCGTTTTGCCGAAAATGAGATTGAAATATTTATTGTTAAAGATATTCAAGATGGTGAAATCATCGGCCTTGATGAAGTGAATAGCTATAGCGATATCCCCGATAGTTTTGTTGGCAATATATGGATTGATGATATTGAAAATCTTGGTCCTGCACTTGTTCGGTGACAATAAGCTCTTGCGAGGCGCGCACTATTTGCTTAATCGCATCCTATGACTGATAC
>CALDZL010000103.1 GCA_937944295.1 uncultured Sphingorhabdus sp. | reverse complement strand
TGCGGCGAGCTGACGATTGATTTATCCGTAATGCTGCGCACGATCTGACCCGCTATTGCTCTATTGGTGCGCGTATCGGCTTGTTCGGCACGGTTTTTAAACCCTGTTTCTAAATTGGCCAATTGTTGGTTTAGTTCGGCCTCTGTAAAACCAAATTGCAGGGCGCGCCGCAATTCTTGTTCACCAATTGCAAGCGCATCTTTCCACTGGCCATCTTTAGGATTCATAGTCAACGCTGATTGTTCAGCAGCTCCAAGAAAATCACCAAACCCGATACTACCGCCATTGATCTTGGCATCCTCCTCCAGCGATAATTTCTGAAATCGCTGTCCCATAATTCGAGATGCTAATGTTTCCAACAATGATACTTTAGTTTCAGCTACACTATCATCTTTACGCTGATAAGGACTGAAAATAGCAAGCTGGACTTGTTCATTAACCGCAGGGTCGCTGAATGAACCAATTTTAAATTGCGCGGCCTTTACTGTCCCACGATTTAATTCTGAACCAGGTTCTCCAATACCTTTCCAATCGCTAAATGTCTTTTTAATCTTTGCTTCCATCGCATCCATATCAAAATCGCCAACCATCACCAATGTTGTTTTTTCAGGACGGTAATAGCGTTCATATAGGCTGCGCATCGCAGATGCTGGCGCAGTTTTTAAAACTTCTTCTGTGCCAATGGGCAATCTGGTCCCAAAGGGTGTATCAGGCAGCGCAAATTTGAGCAGTTCTTCTACATTGCGTAACCCCGCAGAGTTACGGAACTGGCGTTCAGAGTCGACTACACCACGCTCGCGATCTACCGCTTCATCCGATATGGTAAGCTCGCTGGCGGTTTCACGCATAAGGAATAGGCCCGTATCAACGGTTTCTTCATCCGTCTTGGGCAAATCAAGTTGATAGATTGTTTCATCAAAACCTGTCGAGGCATTGGTGTCTGCGCCAAAAGAGAGACCAAGGCGCTCTAATATCTTAACCATCTCACCTTCGGGGACATTTTTTGAACCGTTAAAAGCCATATGTTCCAAAAAGTGCGATAGGCCGCGTTCATTTTCTGCCTCCGCTATGGAACCCAATGTCACATGCATGCGGATAGAGGCATTGCCTTTTGGCGTCGCATTTTTCTTAATCGCATATTTCATCCCATTAGCAAGCACGCCATATCTGATGCTCTCATCTGGTTTCACATCGGCTGATTTTGCACCCCATGCCGTTTGAAAAGCTGTTGATTGATTTTGAATTTGCGTATCCTGTGCAATGGTTTGTGATGGCATTGAAATAGCCAATGCAAGCATGGAAATAGCAATAAAGTGACTCTTTTTAAATTTACTCTTCATAGTAAAACCCCAGATTTGATGTGCACAAAATATTTTCACAGTGATAGCATAATCAAAGGTGAATTTATGTTGAACGCATTTCGACATACGGTAAATTTCATCCGATAAAATACGAAGAGCTATGCAAATAATTATAAAATAAATTATTTTGTTGTTTACAATTGTAGATAATAAAGCTAGCTATTTGACTATAAATGTAGTCGGAGTAAATTATGACCGAAAGAATTAGCGATGCTGAACTGGCCATTATGGAAATATTATGGGAAGAAGCACCCTTAACTGCAATTGATATAGCTCGGCGCATTAAGCCGCACAAAAAATGGTCAATCACTACAGTAAAAACATTATTATCCCGATTGGTAACAAAAAAAGCACTTAGCAATAAGCGCGATGGCCGGCGCTTTCTCTACACGCCAATTATAAAACGCAAATCCTATGTCGATGGAGAGTCGCAACGTTTTGTAGACCGTTTATTTGGCGGAAAATTTATGCCGCTGGTTGCCCATCTCGCCGAAAAAGAAAAATTAAGTGCCGAAGAAATTACCGAAATTGAAAAAATATTAAAGGACCTGAAATCATGATAGGATGGCTCATTGATACATTTTGGGCTGCCAGCTTACTCATCATTGGCGTGTTATTGCTTCGTAAAGCTTTTGTTCAATATTTTGGTGCAACCATTACCTATGCGCTATGGCTTATTCCAGCAGCAAGGTTGTTCATGCCTGCTATTGAAAAAGAAATAGCAACTCTAAGTAAGCCCATTGATATTATCTTATTTCATACAAACACAGCTAATAATATTGTTGAAAACGCGGCTACAGCGCTAACCTCTCATAGCTCGCACATAAATTGGGTACTTATTACAGCAATATTATGGGTCAGCATTGCAACAGCAATCTTCATAATCCAAATTGCACGCTATATGATGATGCGCAATGAAATTTTAGCCAACGCCCATCATTACGGTCAGATAGGGAATGTAATTGTCATAGAAAGCGATATTGTATCAGGGCCATTGGCATTTGGTATTTTCAAAAAATATGTTGCCGTCCCTCAAGACTTTGAAAAGCTATTTCCTATTGGCGAACGCGATATGGCTATAGCACATGAAATGTCGCACCATAAATCTGGTGATCTCATTGCCAATTTATTCGCTTTCATATTCCTCTGCCTTACATGGTTTAGCCCTTTGTCTTGGTATGCTTGGACCAAGTTCCGCCTCGATCAAGAATCAGCTTGTGATGCACGGGTACTTAAAAATACCAATAACAAGGCCAAACAGATTTACGGCCGAGTTTTAACCAGAGGTGCAGCCAACGATAGCCCAATATTTTTAGCAGCTATGAGTAACCCCAAAACTATTATTACGCGTTTAAGGAGATTAAAAATGCCCCCTATTAGCAAATCACGTTCTTTTTTTGGTAGAATATTCATCGTTACAATTATAACAATATCCCTTCCATTTACTGCAACTACCTACATAGCCACAGCTCAGGACAATATGGTAAATGACAGCGATAAGAAAGATACTAGGAATATAGATTCTGGTAGTATGGATATTGATGCTGAAGCTATCATACTAAAAATTTCAAAAGACGATAAACTTCAACCCTATAACAGAAATGGACAAACATATTATATTTCTGGCGGTTCTGAAATATCAAAAGAAGATGTTGATAAATTGCTTGCAGACGCTGAAAAATCATTTGAGAATTTCGATTTTAAACCAAATAATGGCGTTAAAGGAGAACTTACAGTCCTTCTTGACGAAAATAATACAGTGAAAACATATAAGATTTCTGATAACGGGCAACTTACCTCAGATACAGACAAAAAAAAGATATTCTTCAACAGCGAGGATGGAAATTTAACAAAGCTATTTAAAACTCAAAATTTTGATGTTAATATTGCGAAGTTATCTCTAAAAGAATTAGAAGCTCTAAAAACCAATATGAATGATAACCTTATTCCATCTATAAAAATAGCCTTGGAGGATATTAAACTTTCTGAAACTGAGCAAAAGAAAATCCTTGGAGAATTTGAGGCTGAATTGGAACAATTAGACAAAGCAATAAATAAATTACAATCGGAGAAATAAATATTTTCCTACAATGTCCAAGATAAGGGGTAGGTTTAGTCTACTTATTATCTAATTTCTCATTAGCTTTATCCTTTTTCTTTGAGGCGGCTTCGTCCATAAGCATTTTATGAACGATATAAAACAATGGCCCGATACGATTAGCGCTGGTGAGTGCGAGCAGCATGAACTGCTCGTGCGCCGTGTCCTGGCTCCCAATCCATCGCCCTACACTTACACAGGAACCCAAACATGGCTAGTAGGAGCAGATAATGAAATTGCTGTGATCGATCCTGGCCCCAATGGTAGCGGCATGAGCATTGGCGATCCAAAACTCGACCAAAATACCCATAAAGATCTGCATGGTGAAGGGCATGTTGATGCGATATTGGCCGCCGTGGGTGACGCCAAAATCACCGCCATTATCTGCACCCATACCCACCGCGATCATAGCCCCGCCGCCATCCCGTTAAAAGCAGCCACAGGCGCACCCATCATTGGCTGCCCCCCGCTCAATCTATCCGATGATGGGCCGCGCAGCGATAGCGCCTTTGACCCCGATTATGCGCCCGACACAATATTATCCGATGGCGACACAGTATCGGGCAAGGGTTGGACATTAGAAGCCGTTACTACTCCAGGTCATACCAGCAACCATATTTGCTACGCCTTGCGAGAGAGTGGTGCGCTTTTCACGGGCGATCATGTCATGAAATGGTCAACATCAGTGGTATCACCGCCCGATGGTAATATGAGCGATTATATGACTAGCTTGCAAAAACTCTATGATCGTGATGACCGTATTTATTATCCCGCTCATGGCCCAGCGGTTGAAAAGCCTCGCCAATTGGTGCGCGGTATGATTGGTCACCGTAAATCACGCGAGAGGCAGATATTAAAAATCCTTAACCATGGACCATCCGCTATTCCCGCTATGGTGGAGCATATGTATAAGGGGCTCGATCCGCGCTTAAAGGGCGCGGCAGGACGATCCGTATTGGCGCATTTGGTCGATTTAGCAAGCAAAGGACAAATATCACATGCTGCCGATATTTGGAGCATGCGTGATGAATAAGCTTATTATCGCTCTCTTATTACTCATAAGCAGTATTGCTATCATCTGGGGCTGGCAATCACAACGTGCAAAACAAGAAGCCGAATTACAATTAGGCCTTGATAGCAGCCGTATCTTAGAAGAACAATTTCGCAAGGCTCGGCAAATCAAAGTTGCTTCCATCGATGGCAGCATAGTGGCCCGCAGCACAGATTCTGGCTTTTTGGGCATATTAAAATCATCCCAAACCAAAAAACTGCCCTTCACCGTTGATTATTATATTGACCTATCCTCTATGGATAGCAGCGATTTTTACTGGGATAAACAGAGTAAAACGATGATTATTGAAGCGCCTGATGTTGTCGTTGGGCCGCCTAATATTGACGAAACACAGGCCGATACAAAATTCTCTGGTATCTTTATTTCACGCAAGGCAGGACTAAGGTTAAATGCAGCAGCATCACAGATGGTGCGCACACGCGCAGAAAAATTTGCTAATGAGACGGATAATATCGCTTCTGCTCGAAAAGAGGCCCGCGAAGCCTTGCAAGACTTTGCGCTATTACCACTAGCAGCGGTCGGAATAAAGGGTGTCACCATCATTGTTAAATTTCCCTTTGATTCAGAACAAAAAATAGACAATTGGAATATTTCGCGATCCATCCAAGACATTGCCAGCGAAATGCAGGCCCGCAAAGCACAATGATAAGGATTATAGCATGAACGCAGCGTCTCACCATAAAAGCTCTATTCCAACGGGAAAGGAGTTAATCGAAGAAATCAAACGCCTTAAACAAGAACGCAATGCTGTGATCTTGGGTCATTATTACCAAACACCCGATATTCAAGATTTGTCCGATTTTGTTGGGGACTCACTCGAATTATCGCGCAAAGCCGCCGATACCGATGCCGATGTCATTGCCTTTTGCGGGGTACGTTTCATGGCCGAGACCGCGAAAATATTATCACCGCAAAAAACAGTAATCCTGCCCGATATGAAAGCAGGGTGCAGTCTCGAAGATAGCTGCCCGCCCGAGAAATTTAAGGCCTTTCGCGAAAAACATCCCGATCATATTGCGCTGACCTATATTAATTGCAGCGCCGAGGTGAAAGCACTATCAGACATTATTGTGACCAGCTCCAGCGCGGAAACCATCATCGCGCAAATCCCACCCGAACAGAAAATTATCTTTGGCCCTGATCGGCATTTGGGCGGATATATGAGCCGTAAATTCGGCCGCGAAATGCTGTTATGGCCTGGCGTGTGCATAGTCCATGAAGCCTTTAGCGAGAGCGAATTGCTCAAACTTAAAACGCAAAACCCCGACGCACCGATTGCCGCGCATCCCGAATGTCCGCCGCATATTATCGACCAT
>CALDZL010000102.1 GCA_937944295.1 uncultured Sphingorhabdus sp. | reverse complement strand
TATAAACCGTCATCTTATAACGATAATCTGGAAAACGATCATCAGATGTCATAAATATTCCAATCCCAATCATCAGAAAAATACCAATCATAATATATTTCATGCCGCATACTCCTCTTGGATTTTATAATATATAATCTTCATCATCTTCCTCTTGTGCATAGTGCGGCTATATGCGGGCCATAGCCTGTCCTAATCTTCGGTTTTGGCTTTCATTTTTTCGAGCATTTCAGGATCAACGCTGCGCGTCGCCTCGGGCAACAATACACCATTTATGGCCTCATTGGCCAAATTGGGCCCAAGCACATTGCCAAACCAACGATCTGTAAATGATCGTGAAAAACTGTCCCCAACTATATGTGCGCGCTGAAAGCCGCTATTGCTAATCACAATGTCTAAAAGATCAGCCGTTGATGATGGCGTCGGGATATTCTGAACAGTAGCCATTATGCGGACTCCTCTTGCTGGTTATCCAATTGAACTCCAGTAAAGCCGGCCTCCATCATTGCCTCTGCCAATGCATTGGATAACAAGATAGCTCCTCCTGATATATATTTATCCACCCAAAGATGCAGATCTCCTATTTTGGCTCTGTTAAACACCATCTTGGGTTCCACATTTACATCAAAACCCTCTGGAATTTCATCGGGGTGACGATGTGACAAATCCTTTGCTGGACGCCACATCCTGCCTCTAAATAAGATCATAGTAGTCAGATCATGGTCCATACTATCGATGCGATTACAAGGAATAAGCACATATCTTTTTTCCACAAAGGTTCCATTTTTAAGATAGACATCAATCGGGGCAAATTGATGCACATTGGGCTCAAATTCTTCAATAAAATCCTTAACCCGTTCCGATATATTGATTAGAAAACCCTGCTGAAAATCAGGAATAGCTATGGTTTTATGGCTCCATTGCATCTTCCTTGGCATAAATTTTGTATCCACTGGTCGGCCCGCATGCATATTACTTACCATACATCCCCCATCGGGCGTTTTATCCAGCAATTTTACCTTACGAATATCACCATCCAAGGGAATAAGGCGTGTTCCATGATCTATAAGAGGATCCCTATTTGGACCATAATAAGGCTTTATATATAAACCATAAACCATCAGAAAAACTCCCCTATAAACAATATACTGCTCACACTATATTCCAATAATATTTCGGTCTTCATCATCTTCCTCTTGCGCATAGTGCGGCTATATGTGCGCCATAGCCTGTCTTAATCTTCGGTTTTGGCTTTCATTTTTTCGAGCATTTCAGGGTCAACGCTGCGCGCGACGATAGGATGAATGCTAACCGATTGCTCTTTCGCAACTTGGCTGAAATTACCCAATACCGCCGTTGCTAGCTTGCGGTTGGGCGCAATAACATCAAGCAGCCATAATGTATCACCGCTCACCCAATCTTCATGCGCCATACGGATCGGAAAAACACCGCTGCGCACCTGTTCCCGAATCTTTGCATCGACTTCGTCTGAAACGCTGGCCCAAATGGCAATACCCGCCAAATTTTCACCAACATTACTGTCTATATGTGAAATATTGCGCGCTATATAGTGGTACTTATATATGTGCAGCGCGGTCATTATTTAATAGAGGCCGCTGGCACTTTCGGGGGTGAAAAGGCGTTCAACTTCGAGCACCAGATCACGCAAATGAAAGGGTTTGGATAATATCTTTGCGCGCGGGACTTCATCCCCTGCGCGAAGGGCTACGCCAGAGAAACCCGTGATAAACATCACTTTTGTTTCTGGCGATACTTTGCTGCTATGGCGGGCCAATTCGATGCCATCCATTTCGGGCATAACAATATCGGTGAGGAGTAGATCATATTCATTTTCTTCAAGCAAAGGTGCAGCTTTTGAGCCACAATTAACCGCTGTTACTTGATAGCCAGATTTTTCAAGCGCACGTTTTAAATATTCGCGCATGGCTTCTTCATCTTCTGCCAATAAAATATGAATCATTATGGATACCCTTTGGTTCAATATATTTGGTCAACAATAACCCAATCCAATCAATTATACGATATTATTAACCATTTAATGCAAAGGTATAAAAATATGGTAAAATCTCTATTATTTGCAGATCATTTTATCTTTACAAACTTATTGCGCAAAGATTGATTATTGATATCAAAGATAGGCTTTTGATTTTTGTTGTTAATTTGAGCATATGACCATGAATGAAGATATTTTATTTAATGATAATTATATCAGCTATGACTGTTCCGACCCTAATATTCCGATATTATTAGCAGCGCCGCATGCGGGCAGGGAGTATCCAGCAGAAGCTATGCAAGAGATTAGAATTTCAGCCAATCAATTGCTTCGCCTCGAAGACCGTTATGTTGATATTGTTGTCAAAGACTGTGCCATAAACCATATGCCAACCATTATAGCGCGTATACCAAGAGCCATTATTGATTTGAATCGCAGTACAGAAGAGATTGATGCCGATATGGTTATTGGCTTGGATTGGAATGATGTTGCGCATCCCACTATTAAGACACGTGGCGGTTTAGGGTTAATTCCAAGACGGCTGAGTGGAGTAGGGGAGATATGGAAAAACCCCATATCCCTAGCTGCATTAAAACATCGTATCACCTACATACATAAGCCTTATCATCACTATATTGAGAGGGTTATGGATAATATGGTGCAAAAATTTGGCATTGCTATTTTGCTTGATATTCACTCTATGCCACCATTAAAAAATGACTATGCTAAAAAAGCAGCGCAATGGGTTATAGGCGATAGATATGGAGCTAGTTCAGACAATATTTACTCTGATTTAATTACTGTATATCTGAGACAAATAGGCTATGAAATTGCGACAAATTCTCCTTATTCTGGGGGGTATATTTTGGCACGGCATGGGAACCCTAAAATAGGAAAACATGCTTTGCAAATTGAAATAGATCGTGATCTTTATTTAGATATTCACCATAGAGAGCCTATTAAAAATGCTAGTAAAATATCAAGTGAAATTACTGATCTTGTTAAGATTTTATGTCATAATGTAAATTATAAATTAGACGCTGCTGAGTGATTAAGGAATCTTGCTCAGCATTTGCTTAGCTTCTTGATTATAAGGGTTAAAAGCTAAGCTGCGGTTCAAGCGTGAGCGTGCAACGGTCATTTCACCAAGTTCAAAAGCAATTTTTCCAGCTAAGAATATAGCAGGGCCGAAATCATCTAATCCAGAATTTGAGTCCTGCAATATATCCTTTGCGGCCTCATTATCCCCTTTCAGATTTAAATAACGTGCTTTAATAAATTTTGTTAAAGGCAATGCAGAATCAAGTCTTTCTGCATTTTCAAGATAGGTTTTTGCAGTATCAAGGTCATTTTTATCCATTGCAATTCCTGCTAAATTAATGACTGGGATTGGATTGTCGGGGAAAAATTTGGCACCGCGCTCATAATATTGCTGGGCTTGATCAATTTTATAGACACGCAGGCTGGCTTTGGCTCCTAAATCTAGGGCTTCGTAATTTTTTTCTTTACTTTCTAGAGCCTTATCAGCAAATTTAATAGCCTGTAGACTATTGCCTTTTTCCAGCTGATAATTACCCGCTAAATATAATAAATCACTATCATTAGGAAATTTTTGCAGAGCATTTTCTATGTCAGCATAGGCCTCATCATAATCATTCATGGAAAATTTAGCCCAAATTAACATCCTCCAATCTTGAGAGGTGAATTCAGAGCGTTCTACAGTTCTATATTTTTTTAAAACGTCATTTCCACGCCCTTTTAAGATTGATGCTTGCGCTTTTAGGGCTCTGATATCGTCAAAGTCAGATGGTAGCTTTGAAAGCGCAGTTTGTGCACTATCGCCATCGCCCAATTGTAACATCACTTTCGCATAGAGTGCGTTTCCTTCAGCATTGGTTGGATCTTCTCGCAGGTGATTTAGTAAAAAAACACGCGCTGTTTGGAAATTATTCTCTTCAAAAGCAGATTGCGCTTCGCCTATATTATCTTTTTCTCCAAAAGAGCAGGCTGAGACACTTGTTAGAGTCAATAGAGCGGGAAGTATGAGTGATCTGAGATTTTTCATAATATGTATAACCAAAAAAGATGTGATAATTTAATTACCACATCCTTTACTATAATAATTATACTAATTTGTTAAGATTTTGCAGCTTTTTCAATTTCGGTTGGAACAGGTGCTTTGCCTTGTGCCGATTGCATAGCAAATAATTCGCGCATCAATTGCAGTGAAAATAGATGGGCATATAGCAATGGCAGCATACCATTTTGATTAATTTTACGAAGTTCATCACCGCGCATGTCCCGTAATTTATTTTCATCAATCATTTTGAAACCACGATATACAAATGGTTTGTCAGCTCCATCTTGTTGAATAGAAACTTCCCCTTCCATTAGTAAATCAGATTCTTTTAGCAATTTCATAAATTCTTGCGTGCGCGCCCCTGCTTGTTCAAAATCTTCGCAAAACTGTAGGATACGGTTAGTGGCTGCCGATGGTTTGTTGTCCTCAAACAAAACTTCCCCTTCTTCTGTATCGCCAACTGCACCAGCCGTTGGATCAAAGCATAGAGATAACTCAGTGCTATCAGGGTTTAATTTTGCAAGGATGAAGGGATAGCGGCGAACATAGGCGGGTACATAATTATTGGCTGTGAACTGTCCTTCGTCATTGACGAATACATTTACTCCTTCATTCATGCCCATTAGGGCAAGTGGGACACTATTATCTCCTGCTGAGAAAACTATGGGATAAAATCGTGCAGCAGAGATAAATTCATCGACGGTGACAGGAACGGCATGCTGATCTTTCAAAAAATTAGCATTATTCAAACCTTTTGTTTTCCAATCCCCATGTTCTTTACTATTAAGAGGCATTAGGTCGTTATAAAAAAGAGGTAAGTTTTGCGTAGTTGGGGCGGTTGCCATTACAATTACTCCGAAAATTAGAAAATGTTGCGATTCCCTTAGAGACTGCTTTGCAATCATGCAAGTAGTAGTAAGGTACAGGAATAGTCTTTGTACAGTTAGTCCAGCGTAATTAGCTTTCCTGGATTCATTATATTATTTGGATCAAATGCTTTCTTAATGGCGCGCAATGCAAATAATCGGGCCTCGCTGGAAACACGTTCTAATGCATGTAATTTCACTTGACCTATACCATGTTCAGCGGAAATAGAGCCGCCATAGCTAATCACAGCATCATAAACAGCATTATTGATTTGCTTTTCTAGTGGCAACCAGTCCTCATGGGATACACCTTCAGGGGCTTTAACATGATAGTGGATATTGCCATCCCCCATATGACCAAAAGCGATAACTTCGCATCCTTTGAATTTTTTTTCTAATTGCGGAGAAACAGTCTCAATAAATTCAGCCATGTGATGCACTGGAACGCTAATATCATGCTGAAATGCTGGGCCTGCGGCACGTTCTGCTTCGGATATGGAATCGCGCAATTTCCAAAACTCTTCGATCTGAGTTTCGCTAATACTTAAAACAGCATCTAATATAAGGCCATTTTCCGAAGGCTCTTCAAGCGAAGACTCAGCTAATATCTGCACATTTGTTTGTGCATCATTATCTTGTACCAATTCAATTAATATATACCATGGGCAATGATCTGTGGGCAGCCTAGTCCCATATATATGCTCTAATACTCGGGTGATGGAGGATTCTGATATTAATTCAAAACCTTCCATTTGTTCAGCACATTTTTTGGACATATGTAGTAGAAGTTTATAAGCTTTCTGTGGATTTTCAATACCAACCCATATAGCAATTCTATCTTGAATTGCTGGAACTAACCTCAGTTTTGCTCTGGTGATGATGCCCAATGTTCCCTCGGCTCCGATCAACAGCTGGGTGATATCATAGCCGCGATTATCTTTTTTGAGCGCGCTCATCCCATCATAAATTGTACCATTGGGTAATATAGCTTCTATTCCCAACACTAATGCACGCATATTGCCATGGCGTAAAACTTGCGTGCCACCCGCGTTGGTAGAGATTAATCCGCCCACAGTTGCGCTGCCTTTTCCGCCCAAAGTTAGTGGAAAGCGCATAGAATGGGCCAATGCAGCGTCATGAAGGTTTTGTAATATTACGCCTGCGTCACATATGATTGTATCAGGCGTATTTGGATCAAACTCTATAATATTCATTTTGCGCAAAGAGAGAATGATTGAATCACCATCATCACTCGGCGTTGCGCCCGCAACCATGCCGCTATTGCCACCTTGCGGGACAATAGGCATATCATATTGGGCACAAATCTTTACGGCTTCTGATAATTGTTTGCTAGATATTGGCGATATAATGGCTATTGCTTTGCCTGTGTATCGTCCTCGCCAATCAGTAAGCCAAGGTTCCATTTCATCAGCATCACATGTAAAGTTGTTATTCAACAATTGTTGTAATTGTGCTAAGGCTACTTTTTTATTATCTATGTTCAAAATATCCACCCTATGAGCTTGACATTAGACTATAAGCTGTTTTGAACAATTAAGGAAACAATATTCATTTCCACATAAATATTATGAGATGATTAATCATCTGTTCAACCTTGTGATCTATGTAAGGATATATATTTTTAATAATCATATTTTCTTGAATCATAATTATGGGTGAGTGGACGAATTGCGTCTAATATATTTCATTATTTTCAGTGTTTTGGCATTATTTGGTGCTTACTCTATGTCACAGGCTGCGGATGTGAAAAAATATTTATATCTGCCTACATTCCATATTATACAGACTCAGAATTTCACTGCTTTTCAAGTTAATCGACGCATAATTATTAGATTACAACGCACATCGGGCGCGCGCCGTGCGTCATTGAGCAGCAGAAATAATGGTGCGAAGGTAAAATTAGAAGAGCGTAAGATCGGTAAATGTATCGCTATGGATAATTTGGTGGGTTTTGCACCAGGACCATCAGATAGTTTGGAGTTTATCACCAAAGATCGTAAATTAATACGAGCTTATCTTGCTGATAATTGCAAAGCTAAAGAATTTTATGCGGGTGCTTATATAGAAAAATCTGAAGATGGGAAATTATGCGAAAGGCGTGATATTGTTCATGCCCGTTACGGTGCAGAATGTGCCTTGGACCGTTTTCGTGAATTGGTTCCAGAAACTAGCTAGCTGATCCTCAAACAATTAAATAGGAGACTTTAATTAGACTCCTTGATAAAATATAAAGCCTGTGCTTTGCTTAACCTATCAATCTCTCTAATCTCAATATCTGTCAACTCACCATGCGGACTTTCGTGATTGTCACTGCGGATAACGAGCCAATTACTATCTTATTTGTGTCTAACTGAGAAAAATGGCTAAGTTGCACTGGCGATGGGCTTCATAATATATTCTGGGGTATAGGCACGAATATCCATGGCAGAAGTTACTTGGCACCAATAATCACCCATATGCCCCTCCATAATCTGTAATTCTTGAGATAACATCCATGATCGCCATCTTTAGTCACTTTAAAGATAGTATTTGCTTCGGGACTATTTAATCCAATAGAGTCTTGATCTGGTCTGCTTCCATCATAACCCAATCTGAAACTGTAACTTAAATAGCTATCCCATTGCGATATTTGGGGATCAAGTAAATCTACCCATTTTGAGCTTTGATATATATTCTTCTCTATTTGATAATTATTATCACTCTGACTTTGTCAAGAGGATAAAGCAAGACAGAGTTGAAAACAGAGCAAATCTCATAAAATAGTGTCCAGTAGGTTAAAGAAATTATTGAATCATAGATGCAGTATGCTCAGTTAGCTACAAGCAAAATCATGCAATCATGTGCTTTAAGTGCATATATCTTGACATTTATAGATATTATTCCCATTAGATTAGCTATCGCATTGAGTTGATATGCTCTCTCTTTGACCAATATTTTCCGGAAAACTATATGATCTTTGCCGATCTCGGCCTTTCAGATGAATTATTAAAAGCAATTGATGAGGCGGGTTACAGCGAAGCTACGCCTATTCAAGCTCAGGCCATCCCGCCTGTGTTGATGATGAAAGATATTATTGGGATTGCGCAAACAGGGACAGGAAAAACGGCCTCATTTGTACTACCGATGATTGATATTTTGTCGCAAGGCCGATCAAGAGCACGCATGCCAAGGTCTCTTATATTAGAACCAACCCGTGAATTGGCGGCTCAGGTCGCAGAGAATTTTGAAAAATATGGCAAATATAATAAATTGTCGATGGCGCTCTTAATTGGCGGTGTTTCGATGGGTGACCAGGTCAAGGCGTTGGGAAAAGGCGTGGATGTATTAATCGCAACACCTGGTCGTTTGATGGATCTATTCGATCGCGGTAATATCATGCTCAATGATTGCAATTTACTTGTAATTGATGAAGCTGATCGGATGCTCGATATGGGGTTTATTCCCGATATTGAAAAGATATGCACCAAATTACCGAGCAACCGGCAAACTATGTTATTCTCGGCCACTATGCCGCCACCGATTAAGAGATTATCGGATCAATTTCTCAGCACCCCTAAATATATAGAAGTCGCTAGGCCTGCCACTGCTAATGTGAATATTGAACAATCTCTTGTGGAGGTCGCACCGCGACAAAAACGCAGCAAACTGCGGGAATTGCTAGAAAAAGAAGATGTTGGAATGGGCATTGTCTTTTGTAATCGCAAAACAACAGTACGCGAGTTGAATAAAAGTTTGAAACGGCATGGCTATTGCTCGGGTGAAATTCATGGTGATATTGATCAAGCATCGCGTCAAGCGGAATTAGAAGCCTTTAAAAATGGTGATATCAATCTCTTGGTCGCATCAGATGTTGCTGCGCGCGGTATTGATGTGAAAGGCATTAGTCATGTTTTCAATTTTGATGCACCAATGCATCCTGATGATTATGTGCATAGAATTGGCCGTACTGGGCGCGCAGGCGCCAAGGGTAAAGCCTTTACTTTTGTAACACGCAGCGATGCTGAGGCTATTGTAAATATCGAAAAATTATTGGGCAGTAAAATAGAATATCTATTAAACGAAGGCCTTAAAAAAGAAGCTGTTAAAGAGTTTGATAAGAAAAAAGGGACGAAGAGGGCAAAAGCGCAAAAAGCAAAGTCGGATCATTCTCAGGTTGAGGAATATGTTGCTAATAATACAGAACCAAAAAAGCAGTATAAGGATAATGTTAATAATAAAGGGCGTATCATTATTAAAGAGGCTGAACCAACAGAAGATGGTTGGAATGGCCCACGGCCTAGCTTTCTGGATATAGGTTTTAAGAGATTATAAGCTAAGATAACTCCCCAGCTTTTTAAGTTACTTTCATTGATCTCTAACAAATACTGGTTTTCCTGCGACCCAAGTCTCATTGACTATTGTAGCGCGTAAATCTCGCGTTGATGATAATAATGGGTCAACATTGACCAAAATAAAATCTGCGTAATGACCAGGGGTAAGCGAGCCGACATGTTTCTCTGCGAAGGATGCATAAGCAGCTCCTGTCGTGAAACCAGCTAGTGCTTGTTCACGCGTTAGTTTTTCGGAAGCGATCCAACCACCAAAGGGCTGCCCCTCATTATCTTCTCTGGTGATGGATACAGCTAATCCAGTAAAAGGATTGCTCGACTCAACGGGTGTGTCTGACCCTAATGCTAATCTGCCGCCCGCTTTTAATATAGATTGCCACGCATAAGCGCCTGTTAATCTATTAGGGCCAAGGCGTGCCTCGGCCATCAATCGGTCTGATGTTTGATGCACGGGCTGCATAGAGGAAATTATACCATGATTGGCAAGTCGCGGCAGATCTTTGGGATCAACCACTTGTGCATGCTCTATCCGCCAGCGTCTATCGCCATCAAATATATCAGAAATATCCTCGATTGAGGAAATTGCCTCTGCATTGGCCGCATCTCCTATGGCATGGGCAGCTGTTTGAAACCCATCCATAGCCGCGCGCACCATTTTGTTGCGTAGCTCAGCAAAGGTTAGAATAGGCAACCCTCTTTGCCCCGAAGCATCATGATAATCTTCTTTGAGCCAGGCGCCTCTGCTGCCCAATGCGCCGTCCAAATAGAGTTTAACGCCCAGCATCTTCAGCCTGTCATTGTAGAGCCAAGGTGTTGGAGCAGGGCCAGCAATTATGGTCATATTTTCTATGCCGCCAGCATAGCTAAATATACGTATATTTAAACGTCCTAAATCGCCTGCACGCCGATAGCTTTGCCATTCATTGAGCGTTGTCCCCATATCGGCCATAGCAGTGATTCCTTGCGATAACAGAATTTCTTGGGCTTTTGATAGGGCAAGATCATAATCTTTAGCGCTGGGCTTAGGCACATGTCTCTGGATAAGCTGCGCTGCTGTATCAACAAAGATACCGCTGGGCTTTCCGTCTATTTTTTCAATGCGTCCGCCGCTTGGAGATTCAATATCATCGGGTATATCAGCGATTTTCATGGCGATATTATTGGCCCATCCTGCATGTCCATCAACGCGCTCTAGCCATATCGGTCTGTCTGATATATCTTCTAAATCTGATGCATTGGGAAAGCGGCCTAGACCCCATTTCTCTTGGTTCCAACCGCGCCCAATGATCCAACGCCTACCAGAAAATTCTTCGGCATAGTCTTTGATAGCGGCTTTCGCTTCTTCTAAGGAATTTGTATGCGACAAATCAAGGGTAAGTGCCTGAAAACCAAGGCTGCTGACATGGCCATGAGCATCGATCAGCCCAGGTAATAATATTTGCCCTTTGCCGTCATATTTATAATCCAATTGGCTAGGGATCTGACTTTTTTTGGTGATTAATTTGCTAACTTTACCATTTGCATCAATTAGCAGCGCATTAAAACGAATAACTTCGCCTTCTTGATCCAATGTAATACCATTAATATTTTCTATTAACCCATCTGCTATTGCTGGCGAAATTGGAAGTAACAGTGCCGCGATGATGATCAACTTACGATTGAAACTAAAATATGATTTTAATAATGTCATAGAGATATTATCCTAACTAAACACACATAACCGCATCATCTTTCATGGTATAGCTATAAAATCAAACAATAGAGCTTTGTCATTATTATGAGATAGGATATGGTTAGTTAAGGTTAAAATATATTTGTTTGATCCATTTATTAGAGAGAAGTGCATGTCCGAGTCATTATCCCTTGAGTCCATTAAATCGGCGCATGAACGCATAAAAGATGCCATTGTTGAAACTCCTACATTACGCAGCAAAACATTGTCGGATATGACGGGTGCAAATATTTTTCTTAAATTTGAAAATTTGCAATTCACTGCAGCCTATAAAGAAAGAGGGGCATTAAATGCATTGCTGAACCTTTCGCAGGAACAATTAAAGCGCGGCGTTATTGCGGCGTCTGCTGGTAATCATGCTCAAGGACTTAGCTATCATGGAACACGCCTCGGTGCGCCCGTTACTATTGTGATGCCCAAAACAACTCCTGCTGTTAAGATTATGCAAACAGAGTCCGTAGGCGGTAAGGTGGTATTATATGGTGAAAAATATGATGATGCCTATAACCATTCGCGCCAATTAGAAAAGGAAATGGGGCTTACTTTCATTCACCCTTTTGATGACCCTATGGTGGCTTCGGGGCAGGGAACTGTGGCATTAGAGATGTTAGAAACTGTTCCTGAGTTGGATTGTTTTGTTGTGCCAATCGGCGGCGGTGGGCTTTTGTCAGGTGTAGGAACGGCGGCGCGAGCTTTGAATCCTGATATAGAATTAATCGGCGTTCAGGCACGGCTTTATCCTTCTATGTATGCAAAGATTAGAGGTGAAACATTGCCATGTGAGGGTGATACATTGGCGGAAGGCATTGCCGTCAGAACGCCTGGTGAATTTACCTCTAAAATCATCAAAAATATGGTGGATGATATTGTGTTGGTAAAAGAGAGCGAGCTTGAAAATGCTGTCAGCCTGTTGCTGCAGATTGAAAAAACAGTTGTCGAAGGAGCAGGAGCTGCTGGTTTAGCGGCCGTATTGGCTGACCCTGTGCGCTATAAGGATAAAAATGTCGGAATAATTTTATGCGGTGGTAATATTGATACGCGTTTATTAGCAAATGTATTATTGAGAGATTTGGCGCGTTCTGGTCGTTTGGCTCGCCTCAGACTGACATTGCAAGATCGTCCTGGGGCTTTATTTAAAGTCATGAAATTATTTGATGAGCATCATGTGAATATCATAGAAGTCTATCATCAACGTATTTTTACCACCTTGCCCGCAAAAGGGCTGATTACTGATATTGAGTGTGAAGCACGCGATGCAAGACAGCTTGAAAAACTGGTTAGAGCCCTAGAAAATTCAAATTATAAAGTGCAACGTGTCCAATTACATGATGGGTAATTATTATTTTTGGTGATGCATTTTACATCTATTATTTTTCAATATTATGGTCGTACTATATTATGATGGTAAATAGCCTTTTCACATTATGCTAAAATTGGCATAATGTAAGAATCGGATATATATTCACATGTGTGTTTACGAGATGGATGAAAATGACGGCACCAGCAAGATTTCCTAGGTTTTTTGTGACGAACCCTGCACCATGCCCCTATTTACCTGGGAAGACAGAACGTAAAGTATTTACCGAATTAAATGGTAGCAATGCCGATGCATTAAATGAATCGCTAGGCCGTATTGGTTTTAGACGCAGTCAGAATGTAGCTTATCGGCCGAGTTGCGAAGATTGCAAAGCCTGTGTTTCCGTGCGTGTAGCAACAACTAATTTCAAACCGAATAATTCACAAAAGCGGGTCATTCGTAATAATAAGGACCTTATTGTTACGGCTTGTAAGTCTTGGTCTACTGAAGAGCAGTTTCAGCTTTTACGTGATTATTTGGATAGCAGACACCCTGATGGTGGTATGAGCGAAATGGATGAAATTGACTTTGCTGATATGGTTGAGCAGAGTCCAGTGCGAACGAATGTGATTGAATATCGATTACCCCAAGGTTCAGAAGATGAGGATGGCAATGACATATCTGGGAAATTGGTTGGTGCTTGTTTGACCGATCAACAATCCGATGGTTTGTCCATGATATATAGTTTTTATGATGCCAATAATAAAGACAGGAGCGGTTTAGGTAATTATATCATTTTGGACCATATTTTACGTGCTAGAGCGGCTGGATTACCCTATGTATATTTAGGCTATTGGGTCTCTGAATCGCCGCGTATGAAATATAAAACACGTTATAAACCACTTGAAAAGCTAGGGCCAAATGGTTGGGAAGAACTTGTCATAGATTGATATGAGTATTTATTAAGTAGCGCATTTATAAACCCAGCTTATATCTTCACTATTGTGAAATGGGATAATATTAATATCACCGCTAATAATATGCTCAGGCACTTTATTTTCGCCGCGTTCTATCAGGATATAGTCCTCATTGAGGGGCAATCCATAGAAATTAGGTCCATGAATAGAGGCAAAACCTTCTAATTTGTCGAGTGCATTTTCCTCATCAAAAGTCAGGGCATAGCTCTCTATTGCATAAGGTGCATTGAATATGCCAGCGCATCCACACGATGTTTCTTTGGCTGCAATTACATGCGGGGCGCTATCTGTACCAAGGAAAAATTTTGGTGATCCAGAAATAGCAGCCTTGCGCAATGCGGTGCGGTGAGCCTCGCGCTTAGCAATAGGCAAGCAATAAAGATGGGGTTTGATACCACCTTTGAACATATCGCTGCGGTTGATGCGCAAATGATGTGGGGTAATAGTTGCAGCAATTAATGTACCACTCTCAGTTACAAAATTAACGGCATCTTTGGTGGTGATATGCTCAAATATGATTTTAAGTTCAGGAAAATCATCTACTAAGACCGATAAGGTGCGTTCAATAAAGACTGCCTCTCTATCAAAAATATCAACATCACAATCGGTTACTTCACCATGGATTAACAGTGGCATACCAATACGCTGCATAGCTTCTATCACGGGATAGATGGTGCGAACATCGCTCACCCCATGGGCAGAATTGGTGGTGGCGTTGGCAGGGTATAATTTGCAAGCAGTGAAAACCTCTTCCTTAAACCCGTTTTCAACTTCTTTGGGGTCGATATTGTCGGTTAAATAACATGTCATTAGTGGTTTAAAACGACTATTAGCGGGCAGGGCGCTCATTATCCGCTTGCGATATTCTATAGCCGCTGCCGCTGTTGTGATGGGCGGTGCTAGATTTGGCATTATTATGGCGCGGCCAAATTGGTGGGCCGTGTAATGAGCCACCATTTGTAGCATATCATCATCGCGCAAATGCACATGCCAATCATCAGGACGCCGAATTCTTAGGGAGTTTATGGCGGATGTTTGTTGTTGCTTATGCATAATATGCCCTATGTTTTAATCATCGTTAATTATGCTGTTTAAGACGTGATAGCAATGATGATTTTATGGATATATTGAAAGCAGAAATAAAAATGCCCCCAGTGTTGGGGGCATAGCCTTTATATTTTGAATATCAACCTTGCGGTTTAAGCAGACGTTTTGTTGGTTTTATTAGACGCTTAGTAGGTGTTTCAACAACCTCTTCTGTTGCTGTTGTGGTGACCGTACCAGGCGTAACTGTAACAGTTGTTGTCGCTTGTGGGTAATAATAGCCAGGCGATACCCAATAATATTGTACGGGTGGTTGATAATATTGTACAGGTTGGAAAAACTGCCCTCTATTCACACGTTTTTTATCGCATTTACGAGTTGCTTTTTCAATTGCAGCTCCGCTTATTGCACCCAAACCACCGCCGATTAATGTACCTGCCGTGCGAGCATTTCTTCCTGCGATACGATTACCAGCAACGCCGCCCAACAATCCGCCCAATACCGCACCTGTGATACCTCTTTTACGCAGGCATTGAGCATATTCGCCACTCTCGTCTTCAATAAATTGACCTTGGGTAAATTGTTGCTGCTGGAATTGTTGTTGTGAGAATTGTTGCTGCGGTATTTGTTGAGGAAATTGCTGCTGTGGTAATTGTTGAGTAATGACAGTTTGATTTGGTCGCAAATCTTTGCATTTATTGGTTGCACTTTCTATTGCTAGGCCAGTTAAAGCACCTGTACCGCCACCAATTAATGTACCTGCTGTACGTGCGTTACTGCCAGCAATACGATTGCCAGCAACACCACCTATTAAAGCCCCTAAGACAGCGCCTGTAATTCCGTTACTGCGCAAGCATTGCTCATAGTCACCATTGTTGATAGGCTGACCCTGCGGGATTTGCTGCTGGGGAAATGGTTGTTGAGGAATTTGTTGCTGTGGTATTTGTTGAGGAATGGGCTGTGCAATTGGAGCTCCAGGCACATTTTGTATAGTAACCGTTTGTCCAGGATTAACTTGCGTTGTCACAGTACCTGCGGGTGCACCAAATACTGTGCCAGATTGTATAACAGAAGTGCCGCCAACGTTAGAGCCTTCGTTCCAACTATATACTTGACCTTCGATGGGCATGTTTTGTGCGCCATTATTGCTTAATGGGAAATTACCACCTTGCCATTGAATATTGGGTACTGTTTGTTGAACAAATCCATTTTGGTCACGCAATACTGCATCGTTGTAATAACGTGACCAAACCAGACCATTGGTTGGTATACTTAGATTATAAGTACGAAAATTTGGGACAAAAAAGGTCGGGCTTACCCAAAAAGTGGGTAAACGAAAGCCTATAAAAGGACGAATATAGCTACCAAATCCAAATCCTCCACGAAATCCGCCAAAACTACGCCCCCTAAAACCACTACCTCTGAAACTACCGCCTCTTCTAAAACTACCGCGTCTGATACCACCACTTCTGATGCCGCTATGTCCACCACCCCTTCTGGATTGATATGCAATATCTTCTTTGTCGATCGTTTCACTCTCTAAAATATCATGCGAGATATGCTCAATATATACCGATTCGTCTGCTGCTTGTGCTGGTATCGCGCTAAAGGCTGCAGCTATTATGGATGTATATACAAAGCTTTTCATGGTTAAAGGTTCCTAGTTGTGTCGAAAAATATAAATGTTAATCCCGCATTATTGCAGATAATTAACATCTTATTAACACTAATTAGCGCCTGTGGCCATTGCTAGAGATGTAAATTACTCTTAACTCTAGCGCTTGTGCCATTTTGAAGCATTGTCTTTGATATGTATGAGTTAAGAGATTGATTCAGAAATGCGTTCGCTCAATAGAGCAGCAATATGCGAAATACCTTCTACATCTTGATCATCAAATCTGTTAGCTATTGGACTGTCTAAATCAATGACGGCAGTGATTTTGCCTTCACCGTTAAATATTGGAGCAACCAGTTCAGCCACACTTTCAGCATCGCAGGCTATATGCCCTTCAAACTCATGTACATTTTTGATGCATTGAATCTCGCCACTCGAAGCTGCTTTTCCGCATACACCTCTATCAAGCGGGATGTGAATACAGGCTGCTTTGCCCTGAAAAGGCCCTAAAATTAAGGCATTATTTTTCATGCGGTAAAAGCCTGCCCAATTAAGGTCCGGGATATATTGCCATAACAATGCCGCAACATTGGCCATATTGGCAATAGCATCATCTTCGCCCATGGTAATGGCCTCACAAGCTGTATAGAGGTCTTTGTATAGTGAAGCCTTATCAGCAGTATCTATCTTATAATTATACATATGTTCTCACGCTATGAAGTTGGTAGTAGTGTATAAGCTTAGCAGAGAAAATGACTCAGTGGTGGTTAATATTGAACCTTAGCGCGATTTTTTTTCAATGTGCTACGGTTTTTCTTATTATCGATCCGTTTAGCTTTGGCTCTCTTACTGGGTTTGGTGGGTTTGCGGATAACATCTCGGTGATGTGCTCTATCAATTAATATGGTAACACGGCGGCGGGCTTCTTCACGATTGGCCTCTCTGGTTCTGAAATTACGCGCTGTGATGATTAACTCACCAGCATTGTTCATCTTGCTTCCAGCTAATATTTTGAGCTTGCGAAAAGCATAGGGTGCCAAACCAAGGCGATATATATCCACCCTTATCTGACAGGCCGTTGCAACTTTATTAACATTTTGACCACCAGGGCCGCTGGCGGCTAAGAAGCTCTCTTGAATATAGTCCTCGGATAATTGGAACGTCATACTTACTAATATATGACAGCATAGATCAATATCCAATCAATTAATTTTGCTCTATATTATCGATTTTGGGTTGATGCAGGCGAAACCTCACAACGCGCTTATCATCACCTTCTAACACTTCTAAATCCCAACCACTAGCAGGATGATGCACTATCTCTCCTACAGATGGTACCTTGCCAGCTAAGACAAAGGCCAGTCCACCCAATGTTTGTACATCATCCTCAATTATGGCTAAATTGGCATCAATTTCCTCTGCAATATCCTCTAGCTCAGCTCCAGCATCAGCTTCCCAAATTCCTGGGACTATTTCAGTAAAATCATCTACGGGATCATCATCATGCTCATCTTCTATATCTCCGACAATTTGTTCAACCAAATCTTCGATAGTGACAAGGCCTTCTGTTCCAGAATATTCGTCTAATATGATCGCTAAATGGGTGCGCGTTGCACGCATCTCAGCCAATAAATCTAGCACACCCATAGATTCTGGAACAAATCTAGGTTGTCGTAAAAATGGTTCTAATCCTCTGGGAAGGCTGGTATTTGTTTGTTCCTTGCTTTCATCTATCACCATAGAAAAGAAATCTTTAATATGGATCATACCAATAATATTGTCGAGATTCTCACGATAAACTGGCAATCTGCTGTGACCATGCTCGGAAAAGAGCGCGACACATTCATCAAAACTGCTATTTTCTTCCACAGCAATCATTTTGCTGCGTGGAACCATTATATCATCAACATCATAGTCAGAGAATTTGAGCAGATTGCGCAGCATTATGCGCTCTACTGGCAATAAATCTCCCGTAACGGCGTCATCATTGCCGTCATTTTCTTCTTGCTCATGCTCAGTAATGGCTTCTTCTATTTGCTCGCGCAGCGATGATTCTTGATCGCGCGCAAAGAAGGATTTGATTTTGCGCCATATCGAGCCAGGGTCATCATCATTCCCGCCGCTACTCTGCGTCTTAATAGTCTCAACATCTGGCATATTTATAGCCAATCAGCCTTTCTCATAAGGGTTTTTAATGCCCATTTTCTTTAGGGCTAATATTTCAATCGATTGCATTTTATCTGCATCATCATCATCGATATGATTATATCCCAATAAATGCAATATGCCATGGACAATCAAATGCTGATAATGATCTTTAAGTGAGATGCCTTTCTCTTTGGCTTCCGAATGGCATATATCATGGGATAATATTATATCTCCAAGCAATATCTCGTGGATAGGGTGATGGGCTAAGGTGCTTAATTCTGAACGTTCAATCATTGGGAATGACAATATATCGGTTGGCTTATCTTTTGAGCGATATTGTTGATTGAGGGTATGGATCGTTTCATTATCAGATAATAAGATACTAATAGAAACATTATTATCAATCTTTTGCAAGAAACTGTAATCACTTAATTCTATGGCTTCATAAATCGGTCGCTGAGATAAAGCTAGCCAATCATTATCACGCTTCCATTTGGGATTTATATCAAGATCAATTTCAATCATGAGATTATATTATTGGGCATCAGGGCCTTCATAAGCATCAACAATTTTACCCACCAATGGATGGCGCACAACATCGGCGCTGGTAAATCGCGTAACGGCGATATTCTCTATACCCTCTAATCGGCTCACGGCGTCTGCTAAGCCAGATTGCCCAACACCGCCAGGGATATCGACTTGGTTGGGATCACCACAAATCACCATACGGCTATTCATCCCAAACCGAGTTAGAAACATCTTCATTTGCGCTACCGTGGTATTTTGGGCTTCATCCAAAATTACAAAAGCATCCGCCAATGTACGTCCGCGCATAAAGGCAATTGGTGCAATTTCTATTTCGCCGCTTTCAATGCGCCGTTCGACTTGTTCAGCGGGTAGGCAATCATAAAGGGCATCATAGATGGGCCGCAAATAGGGATCGACCTTTTCCTTCATATCGCCTGGTAAAAAGCCCAATCGCTCGCCTGCTTCAACAGCGGGACGTGATAAGATTAGACGATCAACAGCACCTGTTATGAGCATGGAAACGGCCTGCGCCACGGCCAAATATGTTTTTCCTGTTCCTGCAGGTCCAAGCGCGAATATCATCTCATCGCGTGCTAAAGACTCCATATAGGGTTTTTGCATGGCAGAACGCGGCAATATCGTTTTTTTACGGGTTCGGATCATGACATCTGGGTTGCTTATACCATTTTTACGTCTTACGCCTTCAATGGATGTACCATTTTCATTCATGGATATAATTGCTCCGACCATTTGATTGTCAATATCTTCACCACGGCCAATGCGATTATATATTTCATTCAAAACATCCCGTGCTTGCGCTGCCGCTGACGCTTCGCCTTCGATTTGAATATTATGACCGCGTGCTGCGATATAGACGCCTAAGCGATTCTCTATAGCGACAAGGTTTTGATCAAATTCGCCAAATAATGTTTTGATATGATGCGCTTTTTCAAAGCTTAACTCGATTACAGCCATTTCTCCAACTTTGGCTTGAACTTTTTTAGCCATATGCAACACCAGTAGAGCTATTCGGGCCAGCATCGGTAATTTTAACGTCAATCATATCGCCGATAGACAGATTGGGTGCCATAACATGGACTGAGGTGAGCCATGGTGATTTACCGACTAGTTGGCCTTCGACTTTACCTTTGCGTTCTAATAATAATTTGGTTTTGGTGCCGATCAAGCCTTTGTTAAAGTCAAATTGATGCTCATTCAATAGGGCTTGCAGACGCTGTAAACGTTCGCTCATAATGGCTTCGGGGATTTGATTATCCATATCAGCTGCGGGTGTACCTGGGCGCGGGCTATATTTGAAAGAGAAGGCTTGTGAATAGCGCACTTGGCGCACAATATCGAGCGTATCTTCAAAATCAGCATCGCTCTCACCTGGAAAACCTACGATAAAATCGCCTGATAAAGCAATATCAGGCCGTACTTTACGGACTTTTTCAAGTATCGCCAAATAGCTTTCGCGGCTATGGCTGCGGTTCATCGCTTTCAAAATGGCGGTCGAGCCTGATTGCACGGGCAGGTGCAAGTAAGGCATTAAGCTCTCAACATCACCATGCGCATTAATTAACCCATCGGTCATATCTTTGGGGTGGCTTGTGGTGTAGCGGATACGTTCCAACCCCTTGAGCTTATCAAGCGCCCTTATAAGGCCATCAAGACCTTGCATATTGCCCTTATCATCCTCGGCGCTCCAAGCATTTACATTTTGGCCGAGCAGCGTTATTTCTTTCACGCCGCCATCAATTAAGGCCTTGGCTTCATCAATCAATGCATGCCATGAACGTGAGATTTCAGCACCGCGTGTATAAGGGACAACGCAATAAGTGCAAAATTTATCACAACCTTCTTGGACGGTCAAAAATGCAGAAGGACGGGGCTGTTTGCTGCGGCGGGGCAGGGCATCAAATTTGCTCTCTTCGGGCATATCTGTATCAATTGCACGTTTGCCTTTACGCGCTTTTTCAATCATTTCAGGTAGACGGTGATAAGCTTGCGGTCCAACTACTATGTCTACGCTTGGCGCTCTACGGCCTATTTCGCGGCCTTCGGCTTGGGCTACACAACCCGCAACCGTAATCATCGGTTTGCTGCCATCTTTGCGGCGCAAGCGTCCTATGTCGGAATAAACCTTCTCAACAGCTTTTTCACGAATATGGCATGTGTTAAGAACAACAATATCGGCTTCTTCTTTTGATTTTGCCTCGCTCATACCCTTATCTATGAACATTTCTGATATGCGTTCACCATCGTAGACATTCATCTGGCAACCGAAAGACTTCACATGATAGCTTTTGGGGCTTTCGTGATATTGGCGTGCTTTCTGGTTTTGCTTACTGTTTTGTTTAGAGGCAATCTTGTGAACTGGTGCTTTATCGCTATCAGGTTTATTGTTTATATTGTTTTTGATACTATTAGAATCGGTCATGTAGGCGCTATAATATCATCATTGCTATCTTGCCAGTTATCAATCGATTCTTTATTCTTGCTACTATTATTGATAGGCAATAATTTCTCTTCCATAACCTCTAATATTCTGACTCTGCACTCTGCCGCAATAGCCTTACGACCTTGAAAATCCCTTGGGTCAAAGGGATCAAGAAAATGAACCACCACTTTAAAGCTTTTGATGCCCGTAAAGATGCGCCACGCGTTTGCAGGAGCCGTTTCATCACCAACCCAAGCAATTTCTCTCGCCATATGTCCATAATCGATAAATATAGGCTGTACCATGACAGTTGGTGGAGGCGGATCTAATGTAGCCAGCAAAGGCGATTTAAAGGGGAGCAGTAAAGAGCCATCAGTAGTTGTGCCTTCAGGGAAAATGGTAACGGCCCAACTCTCTTCAAGGGCTTGGCGCACGCGATTAATTTGATTGGCAATCGCCATACGATTTTCGCGCGATACGAATATCGTATTATTTAAACGGCATAGCCATCCGATAAAAGGCCAAGATTCAATACCATCTTGCGCAACAAAGGCTGCACCGCTGCGGCCGCCCATGACTGGAATGTCAAGCCATGATAGATGATTGGCTACGAAAAATACATCGCGTTTTAGTGCTGTACCTTTTTTATAAACTCTAGCCCCAACACATAAAGCTGTAGCCCGTAAGAATAAGCGCGGCCAGGGATTTGACAGCCTCAACAGCCGCCAGACATAATATAACGGTACGGCTAAAATTAGGATGAAGATCAGCAGTAATATTCGGAGGACAATTAAAACTCGGCCTAAAAGACTGGCCTTGTAATTGTGATAAAATAGATCCTCATCATTCATTTTTATTGATTGCGACCCCGTATAATTCCATCCTATGGTCGACCAGCCGATACCCTAATTTTTCAGCAATTTGCTTTTGCAATGCTTCTAATTCAGGATCAACAAATTCAACAACTTTACCGCTTTCAACATCAATCAAATGATCATGATGTGCCTCTGGTGCGGCTTCATAGCGTGCCTTGCCATCGCCAAAATCATGACGGTCTAATATGCCAGCTTCCTCGAATAACCTCACAGTTCTATATACAGTTGCGATGGATATCTTGGGATCAATAGCAGAGGAACGTTGGTATAATACATCAACATCGGGATGGTCATCGGAATCAGAAATAACCCGCGCAATAATTTTACGCTGCTCTGTAATACGCAATCCTCGTTCAGCACATAATGCTTCTACATCGATTTTGGTTTCCATCATGCCTCCGTACGTTGTCTCTCGCTATAGTAAGGGCATAGCATGATTCGTCAATTAAAAGGGACACAAATCATTGCATCCCTTTTGTGGAACGATAGAGTTATTGTTCAATTTTTCTTCTTATTTTTGCTACCGGGCTTTCTGCCTAAGCCAATTTTTTTAGCCAATTCTCTACGTTTAATAGCATATGATGGAGCGACCATCGGATAGTCAGAAGATAGACCCCATCTGGTTCGGTAATCTTCTGGTGTCATTTTATAATGTGTCATGAGATGCCGTTTCAGCATTTTCAGTTTTTTACCATCTTCTAAGCAAATAATATAATCTTCTTTGATTGAAGATTTAATTGGTACTGCAGGTTCAGGTAATATTTCTTTCTTACTACCTTTTGAAAGATCAATTAATGTGCCATGCACATTTGAAATTAGTGCTGACAAATCATTCAAATCAACATTATTATTACTTACATGCGCTGCAACTATATCAGCTGTTAGCGTCATTAAAACATCGGACTCTACATTAGCGTCATCAAACATTTTTTATATCCTTTTTATTAGCGACCTCAAATAAGTGGAATTTTATTCTCTCTTATTAAATACGACTCTAAGCTAAATGTTTGAAATAATCAAATCTAATAATTGATTTAGTTTCAGTGTGGAACTATATTTTAATATATAATAAAAACATAAGGTGTCTATCCCCTTGGCATACGTGATTGACAATTTTTGCAAATAATATGATACATACCCTTTAACAGGAGGGTTTATTTTGGAACAAATTTTTCCACATCGAATTGAATATACTAACCAAGAGCAATTCTCCCTTAAAGACATATCTGATAGTCTT
>CALDZL010000101.1 GCA_937944295.1 uncultured Sphingorhabdus sp. | reverse complement strand
AATTCTTGGGCTGGAGCATGATATTGGTGATCGGATGTGTAAAATATTTTCATATCGGATAATATTGTCAAAATCCTGAAGGAATTACCATTGTTATATTCTGTCATGCTATTATTACGAAGTAACAATGAAAGCATCAATATAGGATGGAATAATGAACATAGCCAATAATGAAGTCCATGGTTTTTTAGACAGTATCAACCATTATATGAGCGATGCCATGACCTATTTGGATTTGCCCGATGGCCTGTCAGAGCGGATTTTGCAGTGTAATTCAACCTATACGGTAAAATTTGGTGTGCGGCTTCGCGGTAAATTATTTAGCTTTCAGGGATGGCGTAGCGTGCATAGTGAACATATTCAGCCTGTTAAAGGCGGCATTCGCTATGCCATGAATGTTGATGCGCAGGAGGTTGAGGCATTGGCTGCGCTGATGTCGATGAAATGTGCATTGGTCGATTTGCCTTTTGGCGGATCAAAAGGCGCTTTGATGATTGACCCCAGTGAATGGGAAGCCGATGAAATAGAAAAGATTACCCGCCGTTTCACCCAAGAATTGGCGCGCAGGAATCTAATCGGCCCTGGTCAAAATGTACCTGCTCCTGATGTGGGAACGGGCGAAAGAGAGATGGCATGGATTGCCGATGAATATGTACGTCATGCACAAAATGATGTAGATGCTCGCGCTTGCGTGACAGGAAAACCGCTAGGCAGAGGCGGCATTGATGGCCGCACCGAGGCAACGGGACGCGGCGTTCAATATGCCATTCAGGCCTTTTACAATGACGACACTATGTTAGAAAAATATGGCTATGAAGGTGCATTGCGCGATAAAAGAGTGATAGTGCAAGGCTTTGGTAATGTGGGCTATCATGCAGTTAAATTCCTCAGCGAAGAAGATGCTTGCCGCATAACCCGCGTGATCGAATATAATGGCATGATTACCAATGATGCTGGCATGAATGTCGAGGCACTTAAAAGCTATTTTACTGAAAATGGTAGCTTCAAAGGCTGCGATTTGGGTGAATATTTAGAGGATGTCAGCGATGGTTTCTTAATGGATTGTGATATTATCATTCCTGCCGCTCTGGAAGATGTTATATCCGAAGAAATTGCGCAGAATATTTCTTGCGAAGTGATTGTAGAAGCCGCAAATGGCCCCATTTCTGCGGCGAGCGATAAGATTATTCAAGGCCGTAATATTCCGATAATGCCTGATATGTTCGTGAATAGTGGAGGTGTGATAGTCAGCTATTTTGAATGGGTGAAAAATCTTACCCACATCCCATTTGGCTTGATGGATAGACGCAGCCGCGTGCGCAATCGCCGTGTGATCGTTGATGCGATGGAGACTATGACCGAGCGCGCTTTTCCCAGCGATGTGCGCGAACCATTTCTAGCAGGAGGCAGTGAATTGGACTTAGTGCGTTCTGGCCTAGAGGATGTAATGCTGAGCGCTTATGAGCGTATATCAAAGACCATGCATGATGATCCCAGCATAAAAGATATGCGCACCGCTTCTTATGTCATAGCGGTCAGCACAATTGCTCGTGCCTATCGTGAACTTGGTCTCTAAGCAGCTTCTAAATAGGTGACTTTTAGACTGATTTTGCAGCAGCAGCGACAATTTTGCGCGCTTGGATGAGATGCGGTTTATCAATCATTTTGCCGTCCATTTCCAGCACTCCCGCACCAGGATTTGCTGCAAAGGCAGCTATAATAGCACGGGCATGTTCGACTGAGTCTTCGCTGGGAGAGAAAGCTGCATTTATAATCATCACTTGGTCAGGATGCAGCGCCATCATTCCTGTATATCCATCGCGTAAACCGCGTGCCGCATATTCCGCTAAACCATCTAAATCGCGGATATTGGGATAGACGGTTTCAATCGCTTGAACCTTAGCAGCATGCGCTCCAAATAATGCTAAATTGCGGACCATTTCATAAGGGGGCGTGAAATATCCATCGCGATGACGCGAAGTTTCGGCGCCTATCGAGGCGGGCAAATCCTCAGCACCCCATGTTAGACCCATTAGATATTTGCTCACCTTTCGGAAAGACCCGATTTCAAAAATCGATCCCGCTGTCTCCGTAGCAATGGGTAATATTGGTACGCGAACCTCGCCCATCAGGGATATGAGCCGTTTAACCGATGCGGCTCCTTCGGCCTTGGGAAGGACGATGCCATCGGGCAAATATGGTAATTTGGGGTCCAATATAGCCTTTATGTCTTTGATTGCATATTCGCTGTCGAGCGGATTGATGCGCACCAATCTTTTAATGGGCGACACCGATTGCAAATAATCTCGTACAGCCTCGCGCGCTTTTTCTTTATGCTCGGCTGGAATACTATCTTCTAAATCAATGATGATAGAGTCCGCGCCGCTGCTAGCGGCTTTATCAAAACGTTCGGGGCGATTACCAGGCACAAAGAGCAAGGAACGGCAAAAAACACTCTCTAATTTATGTTCTTTTTTAGGCGTAACTGGTCTTTTTTTCATATCATTAGATTTGTTACTAATGGCATCTTGTATCGCTCTTAATAAACTCATATGTTTGGCCTTTTTTGAATGAGTGCGGTGCGGTCACAGGCGCAGACAATTTCATTATGTTGATTCAAACACTGATGCGCAAAGGTAATGATCCCAGCATTAGAGCGCGATTTACTCTCTTTCAGGGTTTTAACGCTGCTGTTTGCGCGCAGCGTATCACCGATAAAAACGGGCTTTGGCATGATTAGCTTGTCATAACCTAAATTGGCCACCAAAGTTCCCAATGTCGTATCCCCCACCGACAGGCCGATCATCAAACTAAATGTAAAGGTTCCATTGACAAGAATTTGGCCAAATTCGCTTTTCTTGGCAAATTCTATATCCAAATGCAGTGGCTGCGGATTATGCGTCATAGTGGTGAACATCAGATTATCGGTTTCTGTCACCGTACGGCGCATATCATGATCGATAGTGTCGTCGATCGTCCATTCGTCAAAATATTTACCCGCCATTATTTGCCTCTATCTTTTGATGTTAAAGGACGACTCGCCTGTAAATTGCTGCAACAGCCTTTACGCCTCTGCATCAATTTGGGCAAGCAGTGCATCAACCTGCACCTGCGCATCGAGCGTAGCGTTCAAAGATGAGACAATTCCGTCGAACGGCGCGGTCAGGCTATGCTCCATTTTCATCGCTTCTAAAGTGAGCAGTTTCTGTCCTTTGGTGACTGTATCGCCTTCGGATATGTCTACTGCGATTATCTTGCCAGGCATGGGCGACAGGATCGCGCCGTCTGATGCCACTCCAGTGCTAACATTTCGAGAAGGCCTAGTTGTAAACTTCCAATCGAACCCATCTTTGGTAACATATACAGATCCATCTCTCCTAGAGCCTGTTGGTAACCTATCTTTAGCATTAATAAAGCCAATCACCTCATGGCCATTTGACCAGAGTGTTAAGTTAGGTTTCTTATGAGCATTCAAGCGAAAACCATAATTTTCACCTAGCATCTGCGCTAATGGACTAAATGAAACAATATTGTCCCAATCAAGATAATCAAAATTCAAGCGCGTAGCAGCTGCATCTATGACCTCTTGCGATGGAATAACGGCTGGCATTAACGCATCACCGCATCTTTCAATCAAACCAGTATCCAATTGCGCACACGTAAATGATGAGACTGACAAGCAGGCATATAAAAAACCCTTATTTGTTTTAACTGGAGCGACAAGACTATAGTTTAAGCTATTCATAAGATTTAGTCGCGCTGCATCTCGGGTTTCTGCATGACAAATGATCTTGGCGATCATAGGATCATAAAAAGGAGAGACATGGTCACCTTCCTCAACACCTGTCTCAATACGTGTATAAGTTTCATCAAGTCCTAATTCATCAAGATTCCCAATGCTCGGCAAAAACCCACTTGCGGGATCCTCGGCATAAAGACGCGCTTCGATGGCATGGCCGGTAATGGATAGCTCATCTTGGCGTAGCGGAATTTCCTCTCCCGATGCGACGCGCAATTGCCACTCTACCAGATCAACACCTGTGATTTCTTCGGTGACGGGATGCTCCACCTGAAGCCGTGTGTTCATTTCCATAAACCATATTTTATCCGCTCTCAAGCCATCGCTGCCATCGGCGATAAATTCAATCGTGCCAGCACTTTCATAATCCACGGCTTGAGCCGCGCGTACCGCCGCACCGCACACTGCTGCCCGTGTGGCTTCATCCATACCGGGGGCTGGGGCTTCTTCGATCACCTTTTGATGGCGGCGTTGCAGCGAACAATCGCGCTCAAACAAATGCACCACATTGCCATGGCTATCGCCAAAGATTTGCACTTCAATATGCCGCGGGCTTTCAATCCATTTTTCGATCAGCACAATATCATTGCCAAAACTGGCCTTAGCCTCGCGCTGACATGACGCCAAACTATCCGCAAAATCGGCTGGGTTATCCACTTTACGCATGCCTTTGCCGCCGCCGCCCGCAATCGCCTTAATCAGCACAGGATAGCCAATTTCATCGGCTTGCTTAGCCAGATATTGCGGCTCTTGATTATCGCCAATATAGCCGGGCGTGACGGGAACGCCCGCTTCTTGCATCAATATTTTGGCAGCATCTTTCAGACCCATCGCGCGGATACTTTGCGGCTTTGGCCCAACCCAAATCAGACCCGCATCGATGACGGATTGTGCGAAATCTGCATTTTCGGACAAAAATCCATAGCCAGGGTGAATGGCCTGCGCGCCGCTTTCTTTGGCAGCCGCAATAATTTTTTCGCCAACCAAATAAGATTCATTTGCGGGTGATGGCCCGATATGGACTGCTTCATCGGCGGATCGCACATGCAATGCTTTTGCGTCAGCATCGCTATACACCGCGATAGTGCGTATGCCCATGGCGCGTGCGGTGCGAATAACGCGGCAAGCAATTTCTCCGCGATTGGCAATAAGAAGCGATTTTATCATATAGCTACCCTTATCTCTATATTTTTATCTGTGTCTAAAATTCTACCGTCATACTGAAACAAGTTCAGCATGACGAATGTATGTGTTGTCTGAAAAGGTCATAATAGATCATAGGTAAATGGTTCACCAACTCCACCTTTGCCAATACGTTTTATTAAATGCTTTTTTAACAATCGGCGGCATGACGGATTCACTTTTTGTTGATAGCCCTCTTTACCAAATATTGATTGAGATAATTGCAATTCTGTTTGATATGGTTGTTTTGAAATAGCATCTAATACACGGTCATCGACTGTCATTTATTTATCCAATTGTTAGTATATTACGTTAATTATAAACACATTGTCACCCTGAACTTGGTTCAGGGTCTCATGACTATTAGTATTACAGAGAGATGCTGGAACAAGTTCAGCATGGCGAGGGGCGGCAATGGAAAAATATTTCATCTTATAAAGGCCTTTTCTATGCCGCGCCATTCGGATTCATGTGA
>CALDZL010000100.1 GCA_937944295.1 uncultured Sphingorhabdus sp. | reverse complement strand
GCGCGCCAAATTATCGCGCAAAGGGTGCGATTGGATTATCGCCAATGATGTGTCCACCACTAATGGCCAAGGCGTGATGGGCGGCGATCATAATGACATTCATATCATTACGGCCGATGGCGAAGAAAATATTGACCATGCAACCAAGGAAAGCATCGCCGAAACTATTATGGAGAAAATAGCCAATGTCCTTTGACCCTATTAACATTGCCGTAAAACGGCTTCCTAATGGCGCAGGCCTGTCTATTCCGAGCTATGAAAGTGCTGGCGCTGCAGGCATGGATATTTGCGCCGCAGAGAGCATTGTCATTCGTAGCGGGAAGCGCGCCGCCATTGCCACGGGTTTTGCTTTTGCTATTCCCGAAGGATATGAAATCCAAGTACGTCCGCGTTCGGGTTTGGCTTATAAAAATGGTATGACAGTACTGAATACGCCCGGCACAATCGACAGCGATTATCGCGGCGAGATTAAGGTGATTTTAGTCAATTTGGGCGATGAAGATTTTCAGGTCAACAAAGGCGATAGGATTGCACAAATTATTGCGGCCCCCGTGCAACGCGCCAATCTGAATGAAGTGGATAACCTTGACGATACCGAACGCGGCAGCGGCGGTTTTGGATCCACGGGAGTATAATGCCGTTAAATGACGAACAATTAGACCGCTATGCACGCCATTTGGTGCTGCATGAAATTGGCGGTGCGGGGCAAAATAAAATATGCGCCAGCCATGTTGCGCTCATCGGCATGGGCGGTATCGGCTGTCCAGCCTTACAATATTGTGCAGCGGCCGGCGTTGGAGCCATTACCATCATTGACGATGATATAGTGTCTTTATCCAATCTTCAGCGGCAGATATTATATAGTGATGATGATATTGATAAGCCCAAAGTAGAAGCCGCCCAAATTGCAGCGCAAAAAATTAATTCTGATGTCAAAATCAATGCTCTGCAAATGCGCATAAGCGAAGAACATCGGGAAAGCGCACCTTTCTTAGAAGGGGTAGATGCTATTATTGATGGCAGCGATAATTTCCATACGCGCTTAATCGTCAATGATATATGCCATAATATGCATATCCCGCTCGTCAGCGCAGCCATTGGCCAATTTCATGGCCAGATCGGAACATTTTATGGCTGGCAAGACAATGCGCCTTGCTATCGTTGTTTTGTTGGCGATGCGCATGATCCTGATGATTGCGATAATTGTGCAGAGCAAGGCGTGTTGGGAGCAATGGTTGGATTAATGGGTAGCTTTGCCGCGATGGAGGCCATTCGCGTACTCACTGGATTTGGTCAAAGTCAAATCGGTAAATTACAAATATTTGATGGCTTAAAGCCTGCTATGCGCACGATCAATCTGCCTAAGGATAAAGCTTGCACAACATGCAGTTATTAGCCTAAATATTATAAAGGGAGAGACTTATGACATTACCAGTAACCGCCTTAACCGCAGCCATATGCGCATTATTACTATTATTAACCGCCATTATGACAGTCAAACAACGTTTTAGAACGGGCGATGCCTTTGGTAATGCTAGTGGTGATGGTGCGTTAACCGCTGCCATGCGCAGCCATGGTAATCTGGCTGAACATGCGCCAATGTTTCTGATTATGGCCGCATTATTAGAACTTTCTAATGCAAACCATCTGATGCTCATGATCTTATGTTCCTTATTCATGGCTGCGCGTATCGGACATATTATTGGTCTAAACATGAAACATGCCGAGCGTAAACCGCCACTGCCGCGTTCGCTCGGCGTCGTAGGTACATGGATCAGCTATGCTTGGGCAATTGGTTGGATCGGCTATATGATTGTCATTGGTAATTTATAAGCTGGTCTTAGCTAATATATGAGTACTTCTTATATTGTGATTAGACCTAATGAGTTTTTAGAGTTTGAAGTGCCTGCACCTATATTCAAGTGCGGGATTATTTGCGAAACAAATACGAGTAATGATTTCAAAAATACTATCACCAATTATCTCTACAAAATGGGATGTCGTTATTTATGTGCTTGGGGCAATGAGGGTTCGATATGGGATGATGCTATGGATTGGACTGCATTAGGAAAACATGATTATGATGTTCCTGATGATGAATTTTGTATGACTACTTGGCACGAAAATGAACCTGTTGAAGAAATGTTATTCTTCTTAAAAATGTGCGCTACCACTTATCTCGAAGGAGACATATTTCAAGACACACTTATCCTATATATTGGGAAAAACCTAATAAAGATAATATTCTTCAAATATATGAAACAGTCGAATATTTGGATTAATCACCCAAAACCTCATCGACCCAAGCGGGGACAATTTCGCTGGCCTTTCCATAACACGCTTCATCAAAATAATGACTGCCTAGCGATGGTTCCAGATTAAGCTCCATCGTTTTAGTGCCTTGGCCGCGCACTTCGCGCACGAAGCCAGCCGCAGGGTAGACCGCGCCCGACGTTCCAATGCTCACAAATAAATCAGCAATCGATAGCGCGGCATATATTCGCTCCATTTCATAGGGCATTTCCCCAAACCACACGACATCGGGCCGTAAGTGACCAGCCTCTCCGCATAGTGGGCAAGCGGGCCGTTCAATCAATGTACCGCGCCATTCGGGCCGCCCGTCACAGGCGGTGCACCATGCCGTTAAATGCTGTCCATGCATATGCAGCACATTATTTGCGCCGCCGCGCTCATGCAGATCATCAACATTTTGCGTCACGATAAGCAAGCTTTTATCCTGCGCCTTCAAACCCTCTTCCAAA
>CALDZL010000099.1 GCA_937944295.1 uncultured Sphingorhabdus sp. | reverse complement strand
AAAATTTACACGGTTTTTGAGAATATGCACTTACGGGCTGTTTCGACTGGTAAACCAAAAGGTTTACTGTGTCTCGTTTCTATTATCTGCAAAACTTATCCCAATCACTTTAATTTAATTAATAAATCCTGAGCTTAGAGTCCAACCCGAAACTAATTGAATGATATCAGCCACTTGTGTTTCACTCGGATTGTTTGACGATTCGAAGGAGATCACAATGGTTTGGACTGATACCACCCGCCCTCGATATGAGCGTAAATCTGGGCGTTATGCAAGTGATTGTACAGATGAAGAATGGGGTTTAATCGAAGTTTATCTTCCTCAAGACAAACGGACAGGCCGTCCACGCACTACTAATCTGCGAGATGTATGGGATGCAATCCAGTATATGGCAAGTACAGGTTGCCAATGGTTGATGATCCCCAATGACTTTCCGCCATCTTCAACTGTGCAGCGTTACTTTTATGATTGGCGGGACAGTGGACTACTACATAGAATAAATCATGCACTTGTAATAATGGCGCGAGAGTATGAGGGACATGAAGCTCAACCAACAGCAGGTGTAATTGATAGTCAAAGCGTTAAAACTACTGAAAGTGGCGGCGTATCAGGCTACGATGGCTCCTCTCGGCGGCGCTTCGCTTGCCTGTCGGGCAATGGGCAAAAAAATCAAGGGACGCAAGCGTCATATTCTTACCGATACGATTGGATTACTGATTGGCTTTGTTATTCAAAGTGCTGATATTCAAGATCGAAATGCGTTGCCTGGCAGGCAATTGCGAAGCAAATGACGAGAAGGGTGCGCCTTTTGTACTTAATTCAATCCGCAAATCACATCCATGGCTTCGACATATCTTTGCTGATGGCGGCTATGCTGGACCACAACTTAAGAAGGCACTGCGCAAAATGGGTTGTTGGACAATGGAAATCGTAAAGCGCACTGACAAGGCAAAAGGATTTGAAGTCATACCTCGCAGATGGGTGGTTGAGAGAACCTTCGCATGGCTGGGAAGATGTCGAAGATTGGCAAAGGATTGGGAGAAATCAATTCTATCAGCAGAGAGCTGGCTATTAATTGCTCATATCAAGATTGTAACGAGAAGAATTGCAAGGCATTGTAATTAAACAAATAGTTTCGAGTCAGACTCTTAATATTTAAATTAAAACTAAATCATTAATTATCTTTTTGCTTCACAAATTGCAAAGACAACATTAACTTCCAAATCTCGTTTCGTCAAATGTGGATGAGAACTTTTTACAGCAGTAATAATATCGGGGTTTAAACGATCTAATGTTTCTTGGTTTGAAGGAATCTCATTCCATTCCTCAACTTTAAAATATTTTTGTGTAATTTCTTTTATTTCTTTTAAAGTTACACGATTAAGATGAGTTTTTACATAATGATCATCAGGAGCTTGATCGGCAAAATTGATATGTTTCCAATCCATTAATTTTAATTGCTCACCTTCACCATTCACACCTAAAATATGCTTAGGTTGGTTTGGCGATTTATGATGACCATTCCAGCAATAATAATTATGATGCATGAATATTATTTTAGTATCTGCATGACATAGATGCGTTAATCCTTCAAAGACAATATCAAGATGCATCAAATGTTCAGTAACATTATGTAATGAGATTACGTCAAACTTTTCATCGAAATGCAATTCTTCAGAGGTACCTTGAAAAAGCCTTATGTCAGGGCACCTTGCTACAATTTCATTGGGTGAGATGCCCATATCCGCCCACTCTCTAATGCGTTTATTTTTTGCTCGAGTACTTTCAAGGCTCATTACAGGGTCCAAACCAAGATAGCTCTCCGCACCAGCACACAAAAATCCAGTTCCGTAACCACCAAAGCCACATCCTATATCTATTATTTTTTTACCCTGAATGTATTTGTGTATTCTCTTTGGCCAACTAATGTAATCAAATTCAACCGAAATTTCTAATAAGTGAGGTATATAATTTGCCAGCGCATGCTCGATACTTGGAGCAAAGTGAAAGTTAGCAATCTTAGCCTGTATAATTTCACGTGCCCAATTTCCTTTAGGTATTATTTCAGATAGGGATTGAGCTGCTGCAATCACTTCGTGTGATATTCGAGCTTCTTCAGGATTTTTATTAAACGCAGTATCAATTATATTTATATAAGAAAGCGCCTTTTTTTCAGCCTCTAATTTAGCTATTTCTTCTCTGAGCATTTCCGCTGTTGGGTTGGTACTAGAATTCAAACTAATACCTTTATTTAATATATCTTTTGCTTCTTCTAATTTACCTTTTTTGAGAAGTATACGACTTGCTAGGATATGGGCACCAAAATGCTTTGGATTGTTTTTTATAAAGCTATCAATATGATTAGTAGCCTCATTAATATCTCCAACTTTTAACTCAGCTAGCGCTAAATAATACAGTGAAGGATGTCCTGGGTTCAAAGCCGCAATTGGTTCTAGAAGATCTCTTGATACACTTAGCTTCCCAGCTATTGCAGCTTTTTTACCTTTTTCAAATGTTTCAAGATTGACCATGCTTTGCACCTTACTTTTAGTGAAATTTTATAATTACATTCTGTGTGTAATTGATTTTAATCATCAATTATGTTCATAGACATCATACATAAATAAGACAACATGTCTTAGGTTTTGAAATTTATTTTGCACACTAAATTATATTATTTTTATAAGACATACTGCTTATTAGATCCATTATATTTTTTCGCAAAATATCTTGCCTTAATGCCATTGGTACACTGAACTAAAAGTAATATAATTTAAATAAAATAACAAACATTAAGATCATTAACTAGGCTCAGGACCTATTAATTTTAGCCTTTAACTTTTTCTGCAAATCAGATTCAAGGTTTGCAACGAAGGAGTTTGAGATGTCTGATTTATTTTGGCTTTCTGATGAGCAATTGTCATTGATTGAACCTTATTTTC
>CALDZL010000098.1 GCA_937944295.1 uncultured Sphingorhabdus sp. | reverse complement strand
CGGTTCGATGGTTTTGATCACATCTTGGACACGCTTAATCACAGCAGGAAAGTCAACTTTAGCGGGGCTTTGCGTGATTCCATATTTATCAGAACGATTGATGAAATTGGCAACTTTAGCGCTTTTGATTAAGGCCTTTGATGGGACGCATCCTGTGTTCAAACAATCGCCGCCCATTTCATGCGCTTCGACCAAGGTAACTTTCGCTTTTACTGCGGCGGCGATATAGGAAGAGACCAAACCAGCCGCACCGCCGCCAATAGCGACCAAATTACGATCAAATGTCTTAGGTTTATTATAGCCTTTATAGACTTTGTTGCGTTTAATGATGCCAAGGAAGAATTTTGCAATCCATGGGAAAATCCCTAAGGCAAGAAATGATAACAATAGACCAGGAGAGGCAATATCACCCGCAGAATTAATTTGCGCTAATTCTGTACCCGCATTTACATAAACAAATGTACCAGCCAGCATCCCCAATTGGCTGACAAAGAAATAAGTGAGTGTTTTAATCTTGGTCAAACCCATGAGCAGGTTCACCGCGAAAAACGGAACCGCAGGAATAAGACGCAAACTAAACAAATAGAATGCACCATCTTTTTCTAAACCTTCATTAATCCCTTTTAAGCGATTGCCAAATTTATCCTGCACCCAATCACGAAGCAAAAAGCGAGAGCTCAAGAACGCCAGAGTAGCGCCAATAGTTGAAGCAAAACTCACTACTATTGTTCCCGTAACCACCCCGAACAGAGCGCCACCTAATAATGTTAAGATTGTAGCGCCACCAGGAACAGAGAATGCAGCCACTGATATATAAACAATGGCAAATATACCAATGAACAAAGCAGGATTATCTGCGTAAGAAGCTTTGAAGCTCTCTTGCTGCGATTTCATATATTCGAGGGATAAATATGATCCCAAGTCATAATAGAAGAATGCAGCAATAGCGGCTGCGATAAGGGCGAGTAAGATAAGTTTTTTTGTCATGGCCATACTTTCGCAAATAATCTGCAAATAGTTACGACAATTGACAAATCACCAAAACTATCTGTTTTTTCAATGATATTTAAGGGGCGTGATAAGATCAAAAGGGTACATCATCATCCAAATCATCGTCAAAGCCCCCGCCTGAACTTCCGCCCGATGATCCGCTAGTTTGTCCCCAGCCGCCCGATTGGCCACCTTGATTGCCGCCGCCTGATTGTTGATTATAACCACCCGATTGACCGCCCCCTGAATTTCCGCCCCAGCTATCCCCGCCGCCAGCAGATTTGGCGCCATCCAGCATTGTCATGACCGCGCGGGGACCCGACAAAACAACTTCGGTCGAATAACGGTCATTACCGCTATTATCCTGCCATTTGCGGGTTTCAATTTGGCCCTCAAGATAGACTTTAGAACCTTTGCGTAAAAATCGTTCGGCAACACCAGCTAGGCCCTCAGATTTAATAACAACTTGGTGCCACTGGGTTTTCTCTTTTTTCTCACCCGTTGCCCTGTCATTCCAACTTTCCGATGTAGCAACGCGAAGATTACAAATCTTACCGCCATTTTGAAATGATTTAACCTCTGGATCTGCTCCCAAATTGCCTACGATAATGACTTTGTTGACGCTTCCCGCCATGATAAAACCCCTCTATAAATAATATTTGGACGATGATGCTAAATGGCTAGCCCAAACCCAATGCTACTGCACTCCAATAAGTAACCGCCGCTGCTACATAAGCAAGTGCAAATAAATAGCTGAGCATAAATATTGGCCATTTCCATCCATTGGTCTCGCGCCGTGTCACCGCTATTGTGGAAATACATTGCGGCGCAAAAACAAACCATGCCAAAAAGGCCAAGGCAGTTGCAAGCGACCATTGACCCGATAATTTTTGGCCCAGATTTGCCGAAACTTTATCTTCGTCATCACCGTCGATAGCATAGGCCGTGGCAAGCGCCGCCACCGCAACCTCACGCGCCGCCATAGCAGGGATTAAAGCCAATGCTATATCACGGTTAAAACCAATCGGCGCTACCACAGGTTCTAAGCCGCCAGCAATCCGTCCCGCTATGCTATAATCTACTTGTGATACACCTTCATAAGCAGGATCATCAATCGGTACTTTGGGAAAAGTAAGCAGTAACCACAAAATAACTGTCGCTGCAAAAATTATTGTCCCTGCACGGCGCAAGAAGACCCAAGCCCTTTGCCATAGACCGATCAAAATATCGCGTGGGCGCGGCCATTGATAGCGCGGCATTTCCATCAAAAAGCCAGAGCTTACCCCTTTGGTGACGCTGCGCCGTAACAATAAAGCCGCCAACATCGCGCCCAATATGCCTGCTATATAGAGGCCAAATAAAACCAAGCCCTGCAACCCAACACCGCTGCCAACAGTTTGTGCGGGAATGAAAGCTCCGATAATCATCGTATAAACAGGCAATCGCGCTGAACAGGTCATCAGTGGTGCAATCAATATCGTGGTAAGGCGGTCCTTTTGATCGGATATGCTGCGCGTCGCCATTATGCCTGGTATCGCGCACGCAAAGGACGATAGCAGCGGAATGAAGCTATGCCCCGATAAGCCCACACTGCTCATCAAGCGGTCCATAACAAAGGCCGCTCGCGTCATATATCCTGTGGATTCGAGCAATAAGATAAAGAAAAATAGGATTAAAATTTGCGGCAAAAAGACCAAGACCGAACCCACGCCCGCAATGATGCCATTGACCAAGAATGATTTGACAAAACCATCGGCCATTGCGCCATCGACAAAACCGCCAACCGCTTCAAAGCCGCCTTCGATAAGGTCCATCGGCGGCCCAGACCATGCATAGACCGCTTGGAACATTAAAAACATGATTGCTAATAGCACCAATATGCCGCCAACAGGATGCAGCAATATATTATCCAATGTACGGGTCCATTCGCGCGTCAAAGTCTCGCTAATGATGGCGCCCTTAGCCAAAGTTTTGGATTGTGATCGATAGGATAAATGGGCCTCTTCGTTCAAAACGGCGCGCCATTGATTATCATCTATTGCAATATTTTTATCAGATTGGGTTATGCGTTCGGCTACAGATGCACAGGCTTTGGTAAATGCATCAAGGCCGCGCCGCCGTACCGCGACCGTTTCAACCACATCAAGGCCCAATTGATCGCTCAGATATTGCGCTGAAAGTTCCAGTCCATCGCGCGCAGCCAAATCCGACATATTGAGAATCAAAACCATAGGCAGGTTGAGCGCTTTTAATTCCAGCGCAAAGCGTAAACTGCTCTCTAAATTGCTCGCATCAGCGACAAAGGCTAATATATCAGGGCGCTCTTGTCCTTCTTGACGGCCCAGAATAACATCGCGCGTCACCTGTTCATCAAGACTGGTCGAATCCAGACTATAGGCGCCTGGCAAATCAAGCAGCTGTGCCTGTGTATTGCCCAACATTATTTTACCCGCTTTGCGTTCCACCGTAACGCCCGGATAATTGCCAATTTTTTGCCGCGCACCCGTTAGGACATTAAACAGCGCACTTTTGCCAACATTCGGATTTCCAACCAGCGCAATGATAGGGCTTTTATCCGTCATTTTCATCCGCCTCGCACTCTATGGAAGCAGCTGTTTTAGAGCGCATGGCGATATTCATGCGGCCAATGCGCACCGCCAATGGATCACGCCAAAATAATATCCCGCGATGCAGCGCTTCCACTGTTGCGCCGATTTCAACACCAAGAGCGCGTAAACGCTTGCCTTCTGTTTCGGAGATTTGCGTCCAATCAATCGAAATGATGCGCATTTTTTGGCGTAGGGGAAGTGAGTCAAGTTGCATCGCCTTTATTTGCAACCGATTCGCATTAACATCAAGCGTCAAATGATATTATGCGCAAATTATCATGATATTATATACTACAATCATTATTGCCGCGCACTATCAACCTTCTGGATAACGCAATCGACCAATAAATCGTGACAGGCTGGGGCGGTTTTCTGTGCGCGCCAAAAATCCAGCCTTAGCTTTTTCAAACTGCATAATATTTTCAATCCGCCGATCGACAAAGGCGCGCGTATCAGCAAAATTATCGCTCTCATCATTGATGAAATGCAGTAAAATCGCTGTGTAGATACTGCTCAATATCATCCTCTTCGTATAATGATTATAATCCGTTGCTGTATCCCCCGCCATACGCCACATAATATCCGCGCTGCGCCAACCAATCTTCATAGCCGTACGAATATTAGCGGGCAGTGCCATGATAGCGTGCGCCCGCCGCTGCGCCTCACGGTGCGATTGCGCAATTTCCAGACGCATGACAAGCAAAGCGGTAATACGCTCCCTTATTCTCATGCTCGCCAATTTTTCAGCAGGCAATCGCCGCTGCATTTCATCATCAACATATGAAATCCAGCTTTCGAGCAATTTCATCGGCAAATCATTGCTAATCATATCGGCGCTGTCATAGGCCAATTGCGCAATATCATGGTCCATCCCCAGCTCATCCGCTGCGGCTTGTAAACAATATAAGTTCCAACCATCAAAAGCAGCATGGTTGGGCAATTTTTCTGCCAGCACTCTCACTATATCATCGAGCGTCATCTCATCATATGTTTTTGCTTGAGCCATAGCTATGCTTTAGGCTATTTCATCTTTAAGGGAAAGCAAATTTCGTAGGCCAAGAGGAACCAAGGTTACCTTTATGCCTTGTAGGAGCAGATATGAGTTTTTTATCGCAATATTGGCCCATCATCACACCCGCCATGCTTTTTGCTATTTTGGCCATAATTGAGATATTCATTCCGCGCCGCACTCTTAACCTTTCACGCAAATGGCGCTGGATTACCCATGCCCTCTTTTTGGGTACGAACAATATTATTGGTCGTTTGCTTGCTTTTATAATCATTGTACCAGCCGCCGCCAATTGGGCCTATGACAATCAATTTGGTCTCTTTTATATGTTTGACTTGCCATGGTGGGTGGTTGCGATCCTATCGGTCATCATCATGGATTTTGCCGTTTGGCTGCAGCACCGTTTAATGCATGTTCACCCATTGCTATGGCGCATGCACAGCGTACACCATAGCGACCGTGACTTAGACGTTACCTCTGCGTTGCGTTTTCATCCCTTTGAACTTATCGTCTCTACGCTCTATAAATCAGCATGGGTAATCATGCTTGGTGTGCCGCTTGCGGTGGCGGTATTTTTTGAGGTTTGGCTCAATGCTTGCGCTATGTTCAATCATAGTAATATCAAATTACCCAAAAAATTTGACCGAATTGTGCGTCTATTTTTGGTGACGCCCGATATGCATATCATCCATCACACCACCCATAGGGATGAACAAAATAGCAATTATGGATTTGCGCTTAGTATTTGGGATAGGCTATTTAACAGCTATAATGACCAACCCCGTGATGGCCATAATGGCCTCACCATCGGACTTGAAGAGGCCCAAAATGATGCCCCCTCTAAGCCTTTATGGAGCTTTCTACTACCATTCCGTAACGTCGAATAATTCAATTTTCCCATATCTTTAGATGTCTTGACGGATGGCAAGGATTCACGCACATTAGCACCAGAGATAAGATACGCCAAATGCACACAGCGTATGTAGATACTGGCGATAAGGGAGAGACAATGCAAAAATATAATCTATTATTAACAGCAGCCGTTTCAGCTGCTTTAATGGTAACTGGCTGTTCGCAAGATGAAAAAGCCAAAGACAGCAGCCATATCGTCAACAGCAAACATCCTGAAGAGGTTTTTTGGGGCGATACCCATGTACACACCGATAATAGCATTGATGCCTTTGGATTTGGCAATCGCCTAGACACAGAAGCCGCCATGCGATTTGCCAGAGGTGAAAAAATTACCGCAACCAAAGGCTATGAAGCGCAATTGTCACAGCCGCTTGATTTCATCGTCATCGCCGATCACGCCGCTGCCTTAGGGGCGACCAAAGCGCTCTATAATGCACCGCGTGTTGCCCTATTGGGAAATGATTTTGCTTTGCGCTGGTATGATATGATGCATGAGAGCGAAGAGGGGTCTTTGCGCGTTACCGCCGAATTAATCGATGGTGCTGCCAAGGGCACATTGCCCGATAGTTTCACCAATCAAGAAGCACAGGCCGAACGCATTGGCGATTTATGGAAAGAGCATGGCAATATTGTGGAACGCTATAATGAGCCCGGCAAATTTACCGCCTTCATGGGCTTTGAATATACGCCCATGCCAGGCGGCGATAATTTGCACCGTGTCGTCATGTTCCGTGATAGTGCTGAAAAAGCCAATTCAGTCTTACCCTTTTCATCGCAGCAATCGCTCGATGTAGAGGATCTCTGGGCCTATATGGCTGCCTATGAAAAAAATACAGGCGGGCAAATGCTTGCGATTCCGCATAATAGCAATGTGTCCAATGGCCGTATGTTCTCTATGAATAAATTTGATGGCAGTCCGATCGACGCAGCCTATGCCAAAACCCGTGCATTACGCGAACCTATTATCGAAGCCACACAAATAAAAGGGGATAGCGAGACTCATCCCTTTCTCTCTCCCAATGATGAATTTTCCGCCTATGGCGTCGCAGGATGGGACAAAGCCAATTTGAGCGCTGGCAGAGACATGAAACCGTCTAGCTATGCTGGAAGCTATGCACGGTCTGCGCTAAAACGTGGTTTAGAACTTGAAAAGAAAGTCGGTGCAAATCCTTATAAATTCGGCATGATCGGTTCCAGTGACACGCATACATCTTTGGCAGATGTGCGCGAAAAAAGCTTTATCGGCAAACATAGCGCCAATGAGCCTACTGTCAAAGACCGATCGACTTTACCGCAGAATTTGGGCACACGGCAGGGCCGTTTCGGCTGGCATTATCTGTCGAGCGGCTATGCGGGGGTTTGGGCCACCAGCAACACGCGTGAAGCCATTTTTGACGCCATGATACGCCGTGAGGTCTATGCCACCACAGGACCACGCATGAAGGTGCGCTTTTTTGGCGGTTGGGACTTTTCTGCCGATGATGTGCGTGATTTGGTGTCCAAAGGATATGCCCAAGGTGTTCCTATGGGCGGTGATTTAACCGATAAATCAAGCGACGCACCAACCTTTCTTATTTCCGCCATGATGGACCCTGAAAGCGCCAATTTGGATCGTATCCAAGTGGTCAAAGGATGGATTAATGCGGACGGCAGTACCCAAGAAAAAATCTTCAATGTGGCTTGGGGCGGTGATAGAAAAATTGGCAATGATGGCAAATTGCCGGCCGTTGGTAATACTGTTGATCTCGCTAAGGGCACATGGAGCAATGATATTGGCGCTGCTGAACTTATGACATTTTGGCAAGACCCAGAATTTAATGCCGATGATAATGCCTTTTATTACGTGCGTGTTTTGGAAATTCCAACGCCCACTTGGCCCGTATATGATGCTATAAAATATGGCTTTACGCTCGGTGATGAGGTGATTAAAATTCAGCAAGAGCGAGCTTATACATCACCCATTTGGTATAATGCCAAGGGCTAAGCTCGCGAATAATCAATTCATAAGGATTCAGTTTCAGTGCAAAAATTGCTAAAAGAGCCTTTGGTCCACTTTTTGGCAGGTGCAATGTTGATTTTTGCCTATTTTTGGGCATTCGGACCCAGTAATGATCCGCTAAGTTATGAAATCACCATCGGGGCCAGCGATATTGACCGCATAACCGCGGACAGCATCCGTACATCCAATCGCTTGCCAACCCATGAAGAAGTAAGCGCCCTTATCGACCAAGCGGTAAAGGAAGAAATATATTATCGTGAAGCATTGCGGCTAGGGCTTGATGATGGAGATGCCATCATTCGGCGGCGCTTATCCAACAAAATGCGCAGCCTGAACAATAGCGAAATCGGTACGCCCAGTGATGCGCAATTAAAACAATTTCTTGAAAAGAATGTTGCACAATATAGCGATCAATCGCGCTATGCTTTTGATCACATCTATATTGGGCGTAATACATCGTCCAATCAGGACAAAGAATGGCTGAAAGGATTACGAGATGGAAACCTTAATGTTGATAGCATCAAGGCTCCGCTATCTATTGAGGATAAACAACCACTATCCGATGAAAGCATGATTATCCGAAGATTTGGTAGCAGTTTCACCGATGCTCTTGCTGGTATAAAAATGAATATATGGTCTGGGCCAATTGAATCAGGATTTGGTCAGCATTTTGTCTATATCCATGAAAGGCAGAATATTACTCCAAAGCTCGATGATATTCGTCAGCGCTTAAGCAATGATTGGAGGACGCAGCAAATAGCAAGATCGGAAAAACAAATATTTGATGATCTATCCAAAGAGTATCACATATCCATTGCACCCATAAAATGAAAAAATTTATCCTCATAATATTCGGTGCATGGCTGTTGATAGGCCAAGCCCATGCTGATGAACTGCGCCCTAGCTATATTGAACTGAACCAAATATCCGATACGCAATGGGATATTTTGTGGAAAGCATCAGCCCAATCACCATTGGCACAAGGCCATGTCATTGTACCAAAACATTGCACGCAAATTGGCAAAACATCGCAAAAATTGGAACTTACCAATCAAATTACCCGCTTTACCATAGAATGTGCGGGTCCCTTATATGGGGGCACTATTGGTTTGCGTGGGTTGGAATTTAGCAATAGTGACGCATTGGTCCGCATCGCAGCGCTTAATAGAGATATACAGACAATTCGCCTAACCGCCAATGATAATATGGCCCTTATCACTGCGCCATCACAAGGGATCATCACCAATGTCGCTAGTAGCTATTTGGCACTAGGCTTTGAACATATCCTAGAAGGCTATGATCATTTGCTCTTTATATTGGCGCTCGTGCTTCTCATCCCCAGTTTTAAACGCGCCGCATGGACCATCACCGCCTTTACTCTTGCACATAGTATCACATTGGTGGGTACGACATTGGGGTATTTTGCTCTGCCATCGCAGCCCGTAGAAGCAATTATCGCGCTCTCCATTATCTTTCTTGCACTCGAAATTGTTCAATCTTTACATCGCACGGATGATAAGCCGCGTCTTTCTGAACGTTACCCTTGGCTCATAGCCTTTCTTTTTGGGCTTTTGCACGGTTTTGGTTTTGCGGGTGCTCTGGCTGAAATTGGCCTACCACAAAATGATGTTCCGCTTGCACTGCTCACCTTTAATATAGGCGTCGAGCTTGGCCAATTGCTCCTTGTTACTATGGCTATTGCATCCTTATATATGATGCAGCGCTATAAAGGCCAAATGGTGACGCCAATACAATATATCCTAGCTTATGCTATTGGTATTATTGCTACCTATTGGTTTTTAGAGAGAATATTATTCTAAAAACCCATCACTCACTCATATATTTTGTCAGCTCTGAATCCGCCATCAGCATCATGCGGCGCATAGCTTTGCTTGCGAGATTTTGCACTTCGACTTTACGCCGTGCTGGAGCCAAAGCCACACGCTTCGCTGGACGAATCATCTCTGCATCATAGCTATCAGCGACAATAAGACCACAGCGCTCTGGCATAAAAAACTCTTGATCGAAAGGGGATAGATCAAAGCCCGCGGGAACAGCCCAATAATATTGATCACAATGGTCCAAATATTCTGACCATTTTTGATCTCCAAGCAAATCCGCACGCGAACATTTGATCTCAACAATTACAACATCGCCCTTAGCCGTAATACCCATAAGATCGGCACGGCGATTCCCTTTTAAGCTTACCTCATTCTGCACCATAATTGCGTGGCGGTAAAACATACGGCTTACGCCGCGCGCGACAGAAGCACTGCTTGATTCATCGGACGGGCGCATAGTATCAATAGTTTGTGAATTGGTAAGACCATTATTATCATGCATCGAGACTATTTTCTGTTTCATAACCATTATATAGAACAAAGCATAAACAAAATAAAGGCCCTAATGATTTAAGGCCTTTATATAATCTTAAAAATTTAGAAATTTAGCGGTAAAATATATGCTTATCAACGCGTCCGATGCGTTTACGTTTCCATTTGGGCGACACATAGGTGGCGTGGAAAAATAACGCGCCCTCAACCTCGCTTTCCCATTGATCATTTACTGCAATTTGCGCAATTGCCACTGCATTACGCCATGTTTTGCGGCCTTTTGATATTTTGGGCATTCTGCCATTACGCACAAATGAAAATTGCCTACGCTGATAGACGACATCGCAAATATTATTCGGGAAACGGCTTGATTCAACCCGCGCCAGAACAACTTTTGCAACGGCCAATTGCCCCTCAAGCGATTCGCCCTTTGATTCAAAATATACAGTCCCAGCAAGGCAGCGCATATCTTCAGAAAGCTCTGTATTGGTATCCTGCAAGCTAACCAATTCGCCTAAAGAAGAAGCTGTTTGATTGTTACGTTCTTCTTGCGCTGCCTGTTGAGCAGCTTCAAATTCAGCTGTACCTATTTCTGGATTCTCTTGAGCAGGAATTTCTTGTACAAAATCGCCTGTTCCCTTGACAAATATAATTTTTCTATCTGGCGTTTTTTGAGATGATTCATTTCGCGTTTCATTTATTAATGCAGCATCGATAAATATATCAGAAGTCCCAATATTATTGGATTCAGTATTAAGAGCAAAACCAGATTCGCTGTAAACTGTACCTGCAGCAAGAAATGTAGCGGCTACAATGAGCGCTTTAGAAATAATTGTCATATATCAAACTATTTATGCGGCTATAATAGGGCTAAATATATATCAAATAACGAAAATTATGTATTGAAAATAATATTTACCTATTAAATCCGACTTGCGTGTTTACCGAAACAATAGTCTGTTTCTTGTATGGCAACCTTCGCTGTCAATAGTTTGACATCTATGCTCGAAAGCGAAATTGTCAATCGTTGAGGGCTAAAATTCGGATGAGCCGTTGTTCATCAGAGATGTTCAGCTCTATTAACCATAAATCAGGGTCTCTTTTTACTAATTTAGCTATATAATCAGAAAAAAATCCTTTATTATCAATATCTTTTAATACTCTCTCTTCCCATTGTATATGATCTTTTGATCTCGGTGATTTAGCATAGAATCGCTGGGATTCGCCCTTTATAAAGGCGTTAATAAATATTTCTCCAGCTGTTAAATCCCCTTTGCGAATCACCATAGCACTATCGCCAAATTCATTGGCGGCCCGAATCAAGGCACTCACTTGAAATTCGCTGGTAAGTCGAGCTTCTATCATGAAACACCCAGGAAAATAATATTGGAATAAGTCATAAAGATCAGGCCGCGCTAAGCTCGCTGTTCATCGAGAGCAATGCAAATATCGAATCGGCATTATCTGTACCACGCAATTGCGCGCAGCTTTTTTCATCGCGCAACAAACGTGAAACTTCGGCTAAAGCATGGAGATGAGCAGCTCCATTATTAACGGGTGATATAAGGGCAAAGATAAGATCAACCGATTCATCATCAATAGCATTATAATCTATAGCTTTATCTAAGGATATAAAGATACCTAATGGTGATTCTATACCTGTTATTTTACAGTGCGGGATAGCAATACCGCCGCCAAATCCCGTTGAACCAAGGTTTTCGCGTTCAATCATAGCATCCAATACTTCAGTGGTGGGTAATCCATAAATTTGATGAGAAATGGATGCTATCCTATCTAAAACATCTAGTTTTTTGACAATATTTTGTTTGCAAGCAATAGCTTGACTCTCAATATGACAATTTACTTTCAACATATATAACTTTCTAACCCCCGAATAGCACGTGGAGTGAACAATTTAATCAGTTCAATATATTATCTATCTTATAGATTTTTAATTCTGGCCGAATATTAAGATGTAGGTTCCACCCATCCGATCGTTCCATCTTCACGCCTATAAACCATATTATGACGTCCAGTACCAGTGTTTTTGAAGAAAAGTGCATTTGTATTACGCAAATCCATCATCATTACGGCATCTGAAACACTATTTTCAGGTATATCCACCTTTGTTTCAGCTATAATAACAGGGGCTTCACCCGAATCAGGTGCATTATCTTCATCGGTTGCACTAAAAATCGTATAAGCTGCCTCTTCTTCTTTTAGAGCATGCGCAGCCTGTACATGATGATCATGCAAACGGCGCATATAACGGCGCAATTGTTTCTCTATCTTATCAGCAGCGCCATCAAAGGATTGATGCGCATCATTGGCATTATCCCGTCCTTTTAATACCAACCCTTGCATTACATGCGCCACAATATCACAGGAGAATTTGTCGTGCGGGGCTTTACCAAATGTAACATGTGCAGAAATTGCTTTAGAAAAATATTTATCTGCAATAGCGGAGAGTCTGACATGAACGTGGGTTTGTAGCGCTTCACCCGTTTCCATTTGATGTCCTGATACCCGTACGTCCATATATACTCTCCTTATGAAATATTTAATAAAATCCTGCTGAGGTTTAATAAATTAAATCTCACACAATTATAATTGCCTATGATAACCAAACAGGATTCTCTATTGTTGCCATAAATTTTTCATGCTGTTCACGTTCTGCTGCTAAAATTTTAAAATGCCGTGCTTTTCTTAACGGCTTCGATTCACTTTTTTGAACTTCATGATATTTTTTTATATCCGATTTACCGTCCCTACTATTGGCTAAGCCTAAACCAATTTGACGACCACCAGTTAATTCTATGTAAAGTTGCGCCAATAATTCTGCGTCAAGTAGTGCGCCATGTTTAATCCTATGACTTCTATCAATACCATAGCGCGAACAAAGCGCATCCAGTGATAATTTAGCGCCAGGATGGAGTTTTTTGGCAATCGCCAGAGTATCGACCATTCGGTCCATCGCAATAGGCGGTAATTCACAGCGAATAAGCTCAGCATTTAAAAACCCAAAATCAAATGAGGCATTATGCGCCACCAAATCACTATCTTGGATAAATTCAACTAGCTCATGTGCTTTTTCGGAAAATAATGGTTTTTCTAATAAGAATTTTTCAGATAATCCATGTACTTCTTGAGCTTTAGCGGGCATATTGCGCTGTGGATTATAATAGCAATGATAGATGTTATCCGTTGCTACACGGTCAATCATTTCAATACAACCAATTTCAACCATTCTATCGCCGTTTTGCGGGTCAAATCCAGTTGTTTCAGTATCAAATATAATTTCTCTCATATATTAATATATTGGCTTATATTCAGAATTAAGCAAGGCTTTGACGCAAATTTTTTACGATATTTTCTATCTGCAATCGCATATCATCCAATGGTTTTGCACTATCGATTATATAGTCTGCTTTTTCGCGCTTAATCGCGTCGGGCGTTTGAATCGATAAGATATGATTGAGTTTTTCTTCGGTCATATTGGGGCGTGCCAACGCACGTTCACGCTGAACCTCGACGGGAGCAGATACCACCACCACCTTATCGACATTTTTTTCGCCGCCCTTTTCAAATAATAGAGGTATATCAAATAATAATATATCATCATCCTTATGCATCGCCACAAAATCACTGCGTAACTTAGCTACCATTGGGTGTAATATCGATTCCAATTTTTTAAGATTCTCTGGATTACCTAGTACATGTTGCGATAGTTTTTTACGATTAACACCATTTGTATCACAGGTCCTTGGAAAAAGAGATTCTATTGCATCTACCGCTGCACCTTTTGGATAATTACTCTTTGGTCCCTGCAAAATATGCACCGTAGCATCAGCATCAAATATAGCAATTCCAATATCTTGAAACATGGCTGCAGCCGTAGACTTTCCCATCGCAATTGATCCTGTCAAAGCAACAATAAGCGGTTTATCCTTCATAGAGATTTCACCAACACAGAACGCAGTTCATCTTCGCAATCTATAGGTGGGGACGCATTAAAAAATAGCTCAAAAGCAATGGCGGCTTGTCCAATTAACATATCCAAACCATCAATCGCTAATAATTGCCGTGCTTTAGCCTGTTTCAAAAGTTCCGTTTTCAGAGGCGTATAAACAATATCATAGACAATCGCATTTTCGGGCAATGGTGATAAATCAATCTCTAATGGCTCTTGGCCTATCATGCCCAAAGGGCTGCTATTAACTAATAAATCAGCTTTATACAGTGATGCATCCATCGGCAATATCTCGCCTTTAAGGCCGAAATGCGCCAATAACCCCATTGCTTTTAGAGTGTTACGCGCCAATATAGTAACCTTGCCAATACCCGCTTTTGACAGAGCAAAGAGAATAGCACGTGTTGCACCCCCCGAACCAATGATTATGGCATGTTTTCCATTCCAATCATCCGCTGCAATAGGTGCATAAAAACCACCGGCATCGGTATTTGTGCCCATCAATATACTGTTTTGACGAAATATTGTGTTCATTGCGCCAATAGTGGATCTTAATCCACCTGGGTCGGTGACAAGATCAAGCATCGCGACTTTATGAGGCAATGTTGTATTGCAACCGAGCCAATTAGAATCTTTAGATCGGTTTTCAATATAATCGGCTAATTGTTCAGGCTTGACATGATGGCTTCTATATTCAGCATCAAGGCCAAGTTTTTTGAGCCAGAACCCATGGATGATGGGAGATTTACTATGAGCTATTGGATCACCTATCACTTCCGCATATTTCATGAATCCAATAACCCTCTAATGCGGCAATAATCTAATATCGCCAATAATGGCAGCCCCATGACGGTAAATAAACTGCCTTCTATTCTGCGAAAAAGCTGTGATCCTTCATCCTCAATAGCATAACAACCCACATTATAACGCACAGATTCCCAATTCTGAGTAGTATAATTGATTATGAATCTGTCGCTCAAAGGCCGCATATCCATTTTGGCTATATCAATATGACGCCATACCGCTTTACCGCCCTCACAAATCACAGCAGCGCTGATAAGCCGATGCACCTTGCCCGACATTTGTTTAAGCTGCTTTTTTGCAGCTGCTATATCGGTTGCTTTATCAAGCATTATACCATCATCAAGCGCTAAAATCTGATCGGCTCCTAGCACTAGTTCATCAGGGAATTTATTTGATATTTTTAATGCTTTTTGTTCCGCCAAAGTGTCAGCGATCATCCGCGCATTCGCTCCTTGCGCGCGCATTGCAGTCTTTACGCTATCTTCATCAAAGAGGCTAGGTTTTGCTTCAACAATAAGACCAGCACGATGAAGCATATTCAGGCGGCTTTTGCTCTGAGAGGCTAATATCAACATTATTTTAAGAAGACTCACTCTTTTTCTCATCAAGCCATTCTTGGTAAAATTTACCAATAGCAGCCGCGCTTTCCTCTATTGAACGGCGCGTAACATCAATAACGGGCCAACCATTATCAGCAAACATGCGGCGCGCAAAAGCAATTTCTGATTTAACCTTTTCAACATCAACATAATCGGTCTCAGGCGCTTGATTAAGCGATAAAAGCCTGTTGCGACGTACTTGAATTAGCCGCTCTGCACTGGTTACTAAACCCACAACCATAGGGTTTTTCAATGTGAACAGGCTTAGGGGCGGCGGCGATTCAGGAACCAATGGAATATTGGCCGTTTTAAATCCGCGATTTGCCAAATAAATACTGGTTGGTGTTTTCGATGTCCGCGAAACCCCTGCTAACACTATATCAGCAGCCTCCCAATTTTCCCAACCTATACCATCATCATGGGCTATGGTAAATTGAATCGCATCAACACGCGCAAAATATGCTTCATCCATTAAATGCTGGCGGCCTGGACGGGATTTTGCTTCTTGCCCGAGCATATTTGAGAGCGCATCGCTAACCGCATCAAGCGCTGCAATAGATGGTAAGCCCAAAGCGCGGCAGCGTAATTCTAATTTTTTACGAATTTCACCATTTACCAAAGTAAAAAGCACTAATCCTGGATTGCTACTAATATCTTCTAATATACGATCCAAATGTTTTTCAGAACGCACCATAGGCCAAAAATGTTTAACAATATTCTCCGCCCCATCAAATTGAACCAATGCCGCTTTGGCAAGGTTCTCCAACGTTTCACCCGTAGAATCCGATAAGAGATGAAGATGGTATCTTTTGTTCATAGAACTCTTTTGTGCATTGCTTGGGGATAAATCAAGCATAGATCAGAGGATAATATTTTTATGCCCATCATCCAAGATTCTATTCCGATGAAATTCACAGACAATAAACAAGACATATTAGATATAAACAGGCTGTGAATTATGTGAAAAACATAAAGGACTCGTGAAAAATATTTACATTTTATGAGTCAATATGTTGGCATTTTCGGCAAAAACTAGTAATCGATTTTTTATCAACGCACCATCATCTATCATCATCTTTATTATATATATTATTTAGTAAGAGATATATCTTTCCATGTTTGGATAATTAATGACCGAAAAAAAAATCTTAAACGTCTTAAAAGGCAAACAAGAAAGTCCTTTACCAATATGGCTTATGCGTCAAGCAGGACGCTATTTGCCCGAATATAGAGCATTGCGAAGCGAAAAGGGAGGTTTTTTAGAGCTGGTGCATGACAGCGAAGCCGCCGCCGAAGTCACATTACAACCAATTAAGCGTTTTGGTTTTGATGGTATTATATTATTTAGCGATATTTTGGTTATTCCCCATGCTCTGGGGCAAGATTTATGGTTTGTGGCTGGAGAAGGGCCTCGGCTCGCACCAAAGCTCTCAGAAGCGCAATTATCAGATTTAAAGCCAGACCTAAGCCGTCTCGACGATATTTATCAAACGGTACGCTTAGTAAAATCAAAAATGCCTGAAAATGCGACCTTTATGGGATTTGCAGGCAGTCCATGGACAATTGCCACCTATATGGTCAATGGGCAAGGCAGCAAAGATCAGAATGAAACGCGCCGTTATGCCTATCATGATCCAAAAAATTTCCAAATTCTAATCGATACGATTATCGCTATAACCATCGATTATCTCAGTGCACAAATAGAGGCGGGCGTCGATGCAGTGCAGCTTTTCGATAGCTGGGCCGGATCATTATCACCTGCGCAATTTGATGATTGGGTGATAGCACCCAATAAGGCAATTGTTGATGGATTAAAAAAACGCTATCCCGAAACACCGATTATTGGTTTTCCAAAAGGAGCAGGCGGTAAATTGATTAAATATGCTCGGCAAGTTGGCGCAGATGCCATTGGTATTGATGAAAGTGTTGATCCGCATTGGGCCGACCAAAACCTTCCAAAAAATATGCCCGTACAAGGCAATTTGGATCCATTAGCATTAGTAGCTGGTGGTGATGCGCTGGAAAATAGCGTAAAAAATATCAAAGATGCCTTTCAAGACCGGCCGCATATTTTTAACCTTGGTCACGGTATTGTCCCCGATACACCCATTGTACATGTTGAAAAGCTGATTACCTTGATAAGGAATTGATTGAAAAATCTGCCCCACTGTTTAGAAACATAATGAAATTTTTATGATTGCAATATTATCCATGCTCTATCTCTGGCTCAAAACTGCCCATATTATCTTTGTTATCTTTTGGATGGCGGGGCTTTTCATGCTGCCGCGCTTTTTCATCTATCATCAAGAGTCCGAAGTGGGCAGCGAAGAAGATGGCAAATGGATTGAGCGCGAGAGTAAATTGCGCAAAATTATATTAACGCCATCGCTTATCATTGTGTGGCTACTTGGATTGTCTTTAACGGCTGTGCTCGGACCAGCGGTTGCAGGCGGCTGGTTCGGGCTTAAAATATTGGCTGTACTGGGTTTAAGCGCTTATCATGGTGTGATGGCGGGTTATGCTAAAAAATTAGCGCGCGGTGAGCGGCCTTATTCGGACAAAAAATTACGATTGCTCAATGAAGTTCCAGGATTGGCCGTTGCAATCATTGTGATCTTGGTAGTGGTAAAGCCTTTTTAGAGGAAATTATGTGAATTTATCAAATGCTAGGATATTAAATATAATCCTTACGCTGTTTGGGATAATAATATTTTCTATAGCATATATTTATATCAACTTTTCTACCCAAAACTTTAATGAACATGCACGAAATTTTGCTGTTTCTAAAACACAGGAAAAGGTTGAAGATAATTTAAATAAGATTGTTCGATCTTCTAATAAATTAAATTCAAATATAGTATTAAATAATAACCAATTTTTTATTGAAACAGACGAATTAATATATGCTATGTTGATAACAGCATGCAAATTTGATTGTACTAAAAAAGACGAAGAAAATGTTAAAATAGAATCAATTTTTCATTCCTTTAACATAAAAAATAAGTTTGCTATCGAACGTTTAAAATCTCTAATTGAAAATGAATATAATGATATTATGATTGATGTTCGAACTGATTTATCAATTTTTACGGCAAGCAATATAGTTATTTTTATAATTGCCTTTATATTATCAATATTTAGAGGTAAAGCAGCTGCTCATTTAATACCAATTTCTTTCATCATGACTTTTGTTACGATAATGATGACATGTTTTTATATTTTTGGACAAAATTGGATGATGACTATATTAACCAATGATTACTGGGGCTGGAGCTATAGTTTTTTCTTAATTTGCATATCAATTCTTTTAGCCGATATTGCTTTCAATTCTGCCAGAATTACAACTATTTTGCTAAATATTACTGGAGCAGCATTTAGCAAAACATTCATATTAGCCCCATGCTAATTATTGATAGTTCAATTGGCAATAAATTGTCTATATTTGACAGAAAAGTAGCTATCCTCTAGTAGGGCTTATATCATTTCGTCCTGAGATGATTTGCTTTGATTGAAAGCATCTATATTTTTCAAAACCTATAATTTTGGCTTTCACGCCATAAATGGATTTAACATGCATTTACAAGAACTTAAAGATAAAAAACCTGCGCAATTGGT
>CALDZL010000097.1 GCA_937944295.1 uncultured Sphingorhabdus sp. | reverse complement strand
AACCTTGCTACGGCATCATATTCATATAGGCCTTGTTGTGCTTTGGTTGTGGACTTTATATTCCACTCAATCATAGGGGCATTCATAGCTTTAGAGATTTCATGCGCCAAAACAGTTTTACCTGTACCTGGTTCGCCCTTTACAAGGAGAGGCCGACGTAGTTTTACAGCAGCATTTACGGCTACTTTTAAATCATCGGTAGCAACATAATTGTCAGAACCGTCAAATCTCATAAATACAACCTTTAAAATTAATCATATGATTAACGCTTTAAAGGGATATTAAATCTTTGCAAGTTTGATTTCAATTAGTCCATGTTGCGAGATGTAGAGCGTGCTTTTATGAGATTCCAAAACGCTCTTTGCTGTGATAGCATCTGATCAGCACCAAAATTTATTGCACGGCTAATATTTTCACTAATTGCATATTCACTAACCATTTTTTCAGTCTCACTGATCGTTGGTAATGTATTAGATGGTATAGCGGTGTCGAGTTGCACTGCAATTACATCCATTAATTGACGAATATGATACCAATCTATAATGAAAGCAGCGGCAGAACCTATAGGACAGCCTTTACGATCAGATGAAGCTAGCATCTTATAATGTTTAGACTGATTTACTACCAGCATATCAGTTTCATCTTGGCCTATTGCGCGCGTTATTGGGCCAGCAGCTACCGTTAATTCTGTTAAATATATTCTCTCTCTTGTGAAACCATCGGCTGCTTTAACAAGCCATTCACGCGAGCAATCTTCAACTATTTTGCTCATTGCATGTTCGATTATACCAGGATGTTTACCATGCGCCACGCATAAATAATGTGCAATATCAGCAACAATCATGGGCTTTTCTTTACGTGCTTGGTCTCGTAGATTCAAACCTTTGATGGTATTAGACAATGTTTTGACAAAGGGCGCTATTATAGTGGCTGATCCATCATCATGTGTTCGCTGAGCAATTGCAGCTCCCCAATTGTCTGATTTTTGTGCATCTAGTTGATTGTTACTCATAAACATCCTTTACAATCACCAATTAAAATAATCGGATAATATCTGGATGTTTAACTGGAAAAGATAAATACAGAGTTTACAAAATCAGGAAAATAACATAATTATTTGATTATTGATCCAAAAAGCTGCGCATTTTTCGACTACGCGATGGATGCTTCAATTTGCGCAGGGCTTTTGCTTCAATTTGACGGATACGTTCGCGAGTCACACTAAATTGCTGGCCGACCTCTTCAAGCGTATGATCGGTGTTCATTCCAATGCCAAAGCGCATCCGCAAAACGCGTTCTTCACGTGGTGTTAGGCTTGCTAAGACACGCGTAACTGTTTCTTTCAAATTTGACTGAATAGCTGCATCGACAGGGATGATCGCATTTTTATCTTCGATAAAGTCTCCCAGATGCGAATCTTCTTCATCGCCAATGGGGGTTTCAAGGCTGATGGGTTCTTTCGCTATCTTCATCACCTTGCGTACTTTTTCCAGCGGCATAGAGAGGCGTTCTGCCATTTCTTCTGGGGTTGGTTCACGGCCTTGTTCATGCAAAAATTGGCGAGATGTGCGTACTAATTTGTTGATGGTTTCAATCATGTGAACTGGAATACGAATAGTCCGAGCTTGATCGGCAATAGAACGCGTAATTGCTTGTCTTATCCACCAAGTGGCATAAGTTGAGAATTTATAACCACGCCGATATTCAAATTTGTCCACCGCTTTCATCAAACCAATATTGCCTTCTTGGATGAGATCCAAAAATTGTAATCCGCGATTGGTATATTTTTTGGCAATGGAAATAACGAGACGCAAATTGGCTTCTACCATTTCTTTTTTGGCAATACGCGCTTCGCGTTCGCCTTTTTGCACCATATTCACAATTCTACGAAATTCTATTAATGATATACCTGTAGCATTTGAAATATCGGTGATTTCATCTCTAATGCGCTCGGCCGAAGAACGTTCTTCATCAACAAATTTCGCCCATTTTTTGTCAATTTTTTGGACTGTTTCTAACCAGTTTTCATCCATTTCATGACCAATGTAATGATCTAAAAACTGACGACGCGGTACTTTGTGGCGCTCGGCAAGGCGCAACATTTGACCGCCAAGTGCGGTTAAGCGGCGATTGAATGAATAGAGCTGATCGACCAAAAATTCGATCTTACTTGCGTGAAATTGAACGCTCTCAACCTCAGCTGTTAATTCTTCGCGTAGTTTTTGATATTTGCGTTCTGTAGCATCTGGAAAATCATCACCCGCGCCAAGCGCATGCATGCGGTTGGTTTGTATTGTAGAAAATTTCTTGAACAAACGTGTTATTTTAGAAAATCGCTCTAACGCATCGGGTTTTAAGGCTTCTTCCATCTGGGCAAGAGAGAGGGTATTATCTTCTTCCTCTTCTTCTTCTAAACGGCGTTGTTTCGCCGCTTCACTCTCAATAACATCCTCGTCGTCTTCGGATTTTTCAGGCTCTTCTTCAATGTCTTCTTCTTCTTTAAAGGTTGGACCAGCGGTCTCTGCACTAATTTCACCACTATCATCATCGTCATCACTCAGGTTTTCAGGTGCTTTGGAGAGCATTGCGTCCAAGTCTAAAATCTCGCGAAGTTGCATTTCCTCATCATTAAGCGCTTTGGACCATTCAATTATGGCGTGAAATGTAATCGGACTTTCACAAAGACCTAAGATCATTGTATCACGGCCAGACTCAATACGCTTTGCAATTGCAATCTCGCCTTCGCGGCTTAATAATTCAACGGCGCCCATTTCACGTAAATACATACGCACAGGATCATCCGTGCGATCCCCTGCTACTTTTTTAGGGGCAGTTGCAGCCGTTTTCTTGTCATCTGTTCCAGCATCAATAGATTCGACTTCTTCTTTGTCTTCAGCCGCTTCTTCATCGCTTTCAACAATATTAACACCCATCTCGGATATGGAAGACATAATATCTTCCATCTGATCGGACGACATTTGATCTTGCGGAAGCGCCTCATTCAATTCATCATAGGTAATATAGCCACGACGTTTTGCTTTTGTGAGTAATTTTTTGATAGCAGCATCATTATTATCAATAACGGGTGCGTCTCCATTTTTATCATTCTTTAATGTGCTATTTTTTTCGCGACTTGCCACTCTTTACATCCCTATATTATATCATCATGTGCGATGATGAATATCTTAAATATCGCTTATATCTTGCTGAAAAAGACCTGCAAGTCGGCGATTATATTCCAATTTAGCTTTGCCTATCTGAACTGTATCTTCATATGCTTTCGCAAACTCCTGATCATTCTCTGCCATATTGGCGCGTTTACCAGCGTCTTCCAATGCACTATCCAGCTTGGGTTTTTGTTTATAAAGGCGAATCGCCTCTGATAAATCTGCCCCAATCTGGTCCAAACCTTCCTTTGAATAGCCTTTTGAGATATTATTGCTAAAGGCGAAACTTGGTTGATCTGCTCGTAAAAGCTGTTTCGCCTTATTATACAATATTGGCTCTAATATGGTATGAAAGGCCTGATTATCAAGTATTTCTTTTCGATCCATATTTTCAATAAGTGAATCGAGCAATTTTTGATGCCATTCTATTTTAATATTTAATCCGCTAAGTTTTTCAAAATTAAGTGAAATTAACGATGGATAACGTAATAAACAAGTCAAAATTGCTTGCAATAAAATATCGCTTCCATGCGTTCCAATAGACCGTGCAATGTCCGAAGGAGGTGTTTCAATCTGCTTATAAGGATTCCATTTGCCATTATTTTTGAAACTTTGTCTACGTTGGGGTTTAAATTTTACCTTTTGAAATAAATTGTCAAACCGCTCACGGAAGCTCTGACCATAGAGCATCCGAATATCATTATTAGCAATCGTAGAGACATGATCATTCAGGCGTTTTTTTAATCCTGCTCGTTCTTCGGGTGTGTCAATTGGTTGCGATGTTTTTTCATAGTCCCAAATATGTTCATCCAGCGGTTTTGCTTTTTGCAATATATCATCAAAAGCTAATTTTCCATTCTGACTGACAATATCATCTGGGTCTTGGCCGGGTGGTAAGTTGCTAATGCGCAGGCTATGACCAGGCATTAACATTGGTAGGGCGCGAGATGCAGCCCGTACGGCGGCCTTTTGTCCCGCTCTATCACCATCAAAGCATAATATAGGTGCTTCGCTCATCCGCCATAGCATTTGGATTTGCTGTTCCGTCACTGCTGTTCCAAGCGGTGCAACGCAGTCTGGAAAGCCCGCTTGGGCCAATGCAATAACATCCATATAACCCTCGCATACGATGACGCGCCCTGTTTGCCGCGATGCGGGGGATGCTCTATCAAGATTATAGAGCGTGCGGCCTTTGTCGAACAACGGCGTATCAGGAGAGTTTAGATATTTGGGTTCGCCATCACCTAATATGCGGCCACCAAAGGCAATAATACGGCCTCTTATGTCACGAATAGGGATCATCAATCGCCCCCGAAACCGATCATAAGGCTCTTTGCCATCGACAGAAATTAGTAAGCCTGCCTCAATAAGCATTGCTGTATCGAAATGTGATAAGGCTTGTTTCAGGGCGCCGCGATTATCAGAGGCATAACCAAAACCAAAATCTAAGACTGTTTTTTGTTTCAGGCTGCGTGATTGCATATATTCGCGTGCATGAGCGCCTTGAACGCTGGCCAATTGCTGCATAAAAAAATCTTGCGCTGCATTCATCACGTCATAGAGATTATTGCGTTTCTCTTGCTTTTTGGCGGCTTTGGGGTCGGGGGCAGGGACATCCATACCTGCTTCGGATGCGAGCTCCTTAACGGCATCCATAAAACCTAATCCACGCTGATCGGTCATCCAACGAATGGCATCCCCATGCGCACTGCAGCCAAAGCAATGATAAAAACCCTTTTCATCATTGATGGTAAAGCTGGGGGTCTTTTCATTATGGAAAGGACAGCAGGCTTTATATTCGCGGCCAGCCTTGGTGACTTTAATGCTGCGCCCTATTAGCGCCGACAAGGTCGTGCGACTGCGCAGTTCATCTAACCATTGCGGCGTCAGGCTCATATTTTTCCTCTAATCGCCGCAAAGCCTATCAATTCAGCGCAGCCTTTACAAGCGCGCCAGCCTTGCCCATGTCAATCTCGCTGCCATGTTTCGATTTGAGCGCGCCCATGAGCTTGCCCATATCTTTCATATCTTGCGCGCCTATTTGCTCTTTAAGCGTTTCGATTATGGCCTTTACTTCGTCTTCGCCAAGCTGGGTAGGCAGAAATTCTTCAATAACGCTAAGCTCAAATTTTTCATTCTCAGCCAATTCGGTACGGCCGCCTTCGCTATACATCGTAATTGATTCGCGGCGCTGTTTCGCCATCTTTTGCAGCACGTCGGTAACGATAATATCATCGTCTAAACCACTATCTTTTCCGCGAAGTTCAATATCTTTGTCTTTGAACTTGGCAAGGATAGATCGAGTCGCCGCTGTGCGCTCTTTATCTTTGGACTTCATAGCGGCTATTTGCGCCGCTTTTACACGTTCACGAATCATAATGATGCACTCTTTTTAGGAATAAGTTACCAACATAGCCGCAGATTAATATTTTTCATAGATTGAACCTGAACTTTTATCGCTTTAGAGAGCCGAAACTTTGGCATGTAATTATGCAATGCCCTGATACTATATATTAAGGACGCTATCATGACTGATATAAATATCCCGCCCGCTCCATCTGGTGCAACAGGGATATTGTTATTGGTTCATCAAGATGGCAGCGCGCAAGCGATATGGGGCCATGGATTTGGTGCAACGGGCAGCGCGGTTGGCGAAGTTTGCTTTAACACAGCGATTACGGGTTATCAGGAAACTATGACCGACCCTAGCTATGCTGGGCAGATTATTACTTTTACTTTCCCGCATATTGGCAATGTTGGCACGAATGACGAAGATAGTGAGGCTGATAAGCCGCAAGCGCTTGGGTGTGTTGTGCGCGATGCTATTACTGAACCTGCTAATTTTCGTAGCACAGAGCATTTTAGTGAATGGATGAGTGCCACAGGGCGCATTGGTATATCGGGCGTTGATACGCGCGCATTGACGCGGCTCATCAGGCTGTCTGGCGCGCCCAATGCCGTGATAGCGCATAATCCCGATGGTCATTTTGATATGGATGAACTGATTGCGAAGGCGAAAAACTGGAGCGGCTTAGAGGGGTTGGACCTTGCTGCTGATGTTACGGGCGATCAAACACGCATATGGGACAGCGGCACTTGGCAATTGGGTCATGGCTATGCGCCGCTCGATGGCAATGAAAAACGCCCGCATGTTGTGGCGATGGATTTTGGTGCAAAACACAATATATTCAGAAACCTTGTGAATGCTGGTGC
>CALDZL010000096.1 GCA_937944295.1 uncultured Sphingorhabdus sp. | reverse complement strand
GCTGAAATGCTGGCTGAATTGATGCGCCTTAAAAATACCATTGCTGTTGCGGGTACGCATGGCAAGACCACAACGACTTCGATGATTGCGGCTATGCTGGACCATGGCGGTATTGATCCCACCGTTATCAATGGCGGTATCATTAATAATTATGGATCGAATGCGCGTCTTGGTGATAGCGATTGGATGGTTGTAGAGGCTGATGAGAGCGACGGCAGTTTTCTGCGATTAGACGGTACATTAGCCGTCGTGACCAATATTGATCCAGAGCATTTGGAACATTATGGTGATTTTGATGCGATCAAAAAGGCCTTTGTGGAATTTGTTGAGAATGTGCCATTTTACGGGGCGGCCATCATGTGTTTGGACCATCCCGAAGTTCAAGCCATTTTGCCCAAGATTCGTGACCGAAGAATAGTTACTTATGGTTTTTCTGCGCAATCGGATGTTCGCGGTGAGAATGTAACACCTATTGCTGGCGGTAATCGGTTTGATGTCATCATTGCCCAGCGTGATGGATCATCGCGCAAGATTGAAGCTATTGAGCTTCCAATGCCAGGCAAACATAATGTCCAAAACGCAATTTCGGCCATTGCGGTCGGCATTGAAATGGGGCTGAGTGATGAGCAAATTCAAAATGGATTTAGCAGTTTTGGCGGTGTGAAACGGCGTTTCACCAAAGTGGGTGAAGTGGATGGTGTGACTATTATTGATGATTATGGTCATCACCCCGTTGAAATTAGAGCGGTTTTATCGGCCGCGCGCGAGGGCGTAAAAGGCCGCGTTATCGCGGTTGCACAACCGCACAGATTTACCCGTCTGCGTGATCATATGGATGATTTTCAACAAGCCTTTAATGATGCTGATATTGTCTATATATCGCCTGTTTATGTTGCGGGCGAAGAGCCAATCGAAGGTGTTGATTCAGCGGCATTGGTGGCCGGATTAAAACGGCGCGGACACCGCAAGGCAGACCTTGTTGATGATGCGGCAGATTTGGCGCAAAAGCTTGCTGATATTATAGAGGCTGATGATATGGTGGTCTGTCTTGGCGCGGGTGATATTACCAAATGGGCTGCGGGGCTAGCAGATGCGATAAAGGATATTCGCGTATAATGAACGCCTTATCTGCTATTCCCCAAATAAATGGCACAATAGAGGCCAATAGCAGTCTTGCGAAATTTATTTGGTTTCGCACGGGCGGGCCTGCGCAATATTTAGTGCGGCCCGATAACATAGAAGAATTATCACAATTTTTGAAAAGTTTAGATAGAGATATTCCCGTTATGGCTATTGGCGTAGGGTCCAATATGATCGTGCGCGATGGCGGCGTTGATGGCGTCGTTATCCGTTTGCCCAAATCTATGGGTAAGGTTGAAATATTAAAGGACTATCAAATTCGCAGCGGCGGCGCAGCTATGGGTATATCATTGGCGAGCGCGGCGCGCGATGCTGGGATAGCGGGATTAGAATTTCAGCGCGGGATCCCAGGTACGGTTGGCGGCGCGGTACGGATGAATGCAGGGGCCTATGGTGATGAAACAAAAGATAGCTTAATCGAAGCCACTTTGGTGATGCGTGATGGCGATATTGTGAAATGGAGTAATGATGATTTTGAATATCGCTATCGTCACAGCGCCGTTCCCAAAGATGCAATCGTTGTTGAGGCCCTGTTTCAAGGGCATGTAGGCGATCCAAGCGAAATAGGCGAAAAAATGGATAAAATTGCCGCCGATCGAGAGGCTTCACAGCCGCTACGCAGCCGTACGGGTGGCTCGACATTCAAAAATCCAGATGGTCATAAGGCTTGGCAATTGGTGGATGCAGCAGGCTGCAGGGGACTGCGCATGGGCGATGCGCAAGTATCCGAAAAGCATACCAATTTTCTACTGAACCTTGGTGATGCAACGTCTGCTGATATTGAAGCATTAGGTGAAGAAGTACGCCGCCGCGTATTGGACCATTCTGGTGTAACATTAGAATGGGAAGTGCAGCGCGTGGGAAAAGGGCTTAACAATGGATAAATTGCACATAGCAGTGCTTATGGGCGGATGGTCGGCAGAGCGCTCTGTATCTCTTATGAGCGGGGAAGGCGTAGCATCTGCACTGGAAGAACGCGGTCATACTGTATCGCGCATTGATATGGACCGCAATTTGCCGATGGTGCTGAATGAATTACGCCCCGATATTGTGTTTAATGCGTTGCATGGTTGTCCTGGTGAAGATGGCAGCGTTCAGGGGCTGCTTGATTTAATGCAAATTCCTTATACGCACAGCGGCATGGTTACGTCGGTTATAGCTATTGATAAACAACTTACCAAACAATGCCTTGTTCCCGAAGGTGTGCCGATGCCAGAGGGTAAAATTGTCCAAAGCAATAGTCTTTACGAGAGCGACCCTTTGCCGCGGCCTTATGTGCTGAAACCCATTAATGAAGGGTCTTCGGTGGGCGTTGCGATTGTTCATGAAGAGAGCAATTATGGAAATCCTATCAGTGTAGACTCCAAGGGGCCTTGGCAGGAGTTTGATACATTATTAGCCGAGCCCTTTATCAAAGGGCGTGAATTGACCTGTGCGGTGCTTGGCAACCGTGCTTTATGTGTCACCGAACTTGTTCCAAAAAGTGGTTTCTATGACTTTGATGCCAAATATACTGATGGGATGACCTATCATATCTGTCCTGCTCAAATACCAAAAGACATAGAAAAATATATGATGGACTTGGCATTGAAAGCACATCAAAAATTGGGATGTAAAGGGGTGTCTCGAACGGATTTTAGATGGAATGATGAATTAGGTAAAGAGGGGGTATTTGTGCTAGAAACGAATACGCAGCCGGGTATGACACCGTTGAGTCTTGTCCCTGAACAAGCTGAACAGACAGGTGTTTCTTATGGTGAACTGGTAGAGACTATTATCGGAGAGACGCTATGGCCGGATCAACAATAAAACGTGGTTCAAAACCCAAGCAAGCTAGAAAGAACGCAAATAAGTCTGTAAAACCAAAGGTAAAGCGTAAGGTAAGGCGTCTGTCATGGTTTGATAAATTTATTCGTACTTTGCCTATTACCGAGGCTAATTTACAAAAGATATTCACCGCTTCAGTTTTTGCGATCCTATTTTTCTCAATTATCATTGTTATTAATGCGATGGGCGTTCCAAAACAGGTCTATGCACAATATGCAGCTTGGTCTGCGAGAGTAGGTTTTGAGGTAAAAAGCGTGGAAATTTTGGGTATGAAAGAGGTTGATGAATTAAAAGTCTATAATATGATTTTTCAGTCTGAAGATCTCTCAATGCCTATGATTGATATTGAAAAGATAAGGACAGATATTATCCAAAATGGGTGGGTAGAAGATGTTCGTGTTACTCGCCGATTGCCGGATACTCTGGTTGTTGAAGTCGTCGAGAGGCAGCCAATTGCTATATGGCAGCATGATGGGAAATATTCATTGGTCGATAGAAATGGCATTGTGTTAGAGGATGTCGTACAATCTAATTATCTTGGATTGCCTCTTATTGCAGGTGAAGGTGCCAATGATAAAATTAAAAATCTTGACGAATTGTTGAGTGAAGCACCAGCATTGAAACCGCAAGTCATTGGTGCCAAATGGGTTGGCAATAGAAGATGGGATATTATCTTTAAGACAGGAGAAACTCTATCTTTACCTGAAGGCGAAAAAATTGCTGCTGAGGCCCTTCTTAATTTTGCTAAAATGGATGGCATAAATAGATTGTTAGACAGGGATATTGTCAGAATAGATTTTAGAGATCCGAAGCGCGCATATTTACAAGTTAAAAATAAAGATGCCAAAAAAAATCTATCTGATATCGCTGATAATGGCGGCTCTATATGAATACTGCACATGTAGAAAAAATTATCTCCGCCATTGATATTGGCTCATCAAAAATTTGTACAATTATTGCAGGTCAAACAGATACTGGAGAGTTGATTGTATTAGGTTCAGGGCAGCGAGAGAGTAAAGGCATAAAACGTGGCTATATTACCGATATAGAAAAATGCGAGATAACAGTGCGTAATGCGGTTGAACAAGCCGAGCGATTGGCAAGTTTGAATATCGATAAAATCATTGTGGGTTTGTCTGCTGGTGGCTTAGATAGTGCATTACGACCAGTAGAGATTGAATTGGGCGGCAATCGTGTTGAACAACATGATATAGATGAATTGCTATACGCGGGGCGTAGCAATTTTGATGTAAACGGTAAAACAATTTTGCATGCGCAGCCTACACTTTACAGTTTGGACGGTGCTGGTGGTGTTCCCAATCCGGTCGGGTTACATGCGGATTTGCTTAGCGTAGATGTTCATTTTTTGATGGCAGATCCATCACCCGTTAGGAATTTAGAGAGTACCGTTCGGGCTGCTCATTTAGAACCATCAGCTATTGTTGCGACGCCATTAGCTACAGGCCTATCTTGTTTGACCAATGAGGAGCGTGATTTGGGTGTAGCGCTTTTAGAGATAGGCGCGTCGGTTACTAATGTATCGGTATTTATCGGTGGGATTTTGGTGGGTTTAAATACGATTCAGATAGGAGGGCATGATATAACAGACGAAATTGCATCGACTTTCGGATTAAGACGCACACAAGCAGAGCGTTTAAAATGCTACCATGGTTCTGCATTGTCATCGCCGCGTGACAATCAAGATATTTTAGAGATCAATGATGCTGATGGTAGTTTGGATCATCAGACAAAACCGCATATTACCAAGGCTCAACTCAATGCTGTAATTTGCCAAAAATTAGATCAACTTATTTCTGAGGTAGGAAATTCACTAAAAGAGATGGGATTTGTATCTTCGCGTGGCGGGCAAATTGTGATTACAGGAGGGGGAGCAGAGCTATCAGGAATAGCAGATTATTTGCAATCAGCTCTAGGGCGAATAGTTCGTATTGGCACGCCATCACAGATTTCTGGACTACCAGATGCTCATAAGGGGCCCGCATTTGCGTCATTGGTTGGTCTTATCCAATATGCAGTATCCGAACAATATAAATTAAATATGATTCATCAACTTGATAATGATTATGGCGCTACTTCTCAATCTTTGCTACAGCGCATAATTAACGCATTTAAAGATAATTTTTAGACATGTAATGATATAATAAAAATGTAAGGTTAATTTTTTTTTTGTTTTGACTCTAAGAATGTGTATTAACGTTACAAAACTCTAATATAGTGCCACATATGGCAGGGGGAATAAGTAAATGAGCATCAATATCGGTCCACCAGTAGTAGACGAATTGAAACCTAAAATTGCGGTTATCGGCTGTGGTGGTGCAGGCGGAAATGCAGTTGCAAATATGATAAAAGCGCAAGTTGAAGGTGTTGATTTTATAATCACAAATACAGATGCTCAAGCACTGAATTCCTCTCCTGCTGAATTGCGTATTCAACTTGGACCTGAAATCACGCAAGGACTAGGTGCTGGTTCTCGACCAGAAGTTGGCCGCGCCGCAGCAGAAGAAACGATTGAACAAGTAAAATCTTCTATCGAAGGGTGTCATATGGTCTTCATTGCCGCTGGCATGGGGGGAGGTACTGGTACAGGCGCTGCACCTGTAATTGCCGAAGCAGCACGTGAAATGAATATTCTGACCGTTGGTGTTGTTACCAAGCCATTTCTTTTTGAAGGTTCTCGCCGCATGCGCAGTGCGGATGCGGGTATTGAAGAATTGCAAAAACATGTCGATACATTAATCGTTATTCCTAACCAAAACTTATTCTTGGTGGCAAACCCCAACACAACATTTAAAGAAGCTTTTTTACTGGCTGATGAAGTATTGCAGCAAGGTGTTCGCGGGATTACGGATTTAATGGTAATGCCTGGTCTGATCAATTTAGATTTTGCTGATGTTCGCTCTGTTATGCATGAGATGGGTAAGGCCATGATGGGCACTGGTGAGGCAGAAGGCGATGGACGTGCGCTTGAAGCGGCTGAAAAAGCCATTGCGAACCCTCTGCTAGATGGTGTTTCCATGAAGGGTGCAAAAGGTGTTATTGTTTCCATCACTGGCGGCGAAGATATGCGTTTAATGGAGGTAGATGAAGCTGCTAATCATATTCGTGAATTGGTTGATCCCGACGCAAATATTATATGGGGCAGTGCATTCAATGAGAATTTGGACGGTAGAATTCGTGTGTCTGTAGTGGCTACTGGGATAGATACTGACGCTCCATCCGCGCCAACTAGAACCCATAGTTTTGAGAGGCAAGAAACAAAATCGCAAAATAAATCATCTTATTTATTTGGAGGCAATGCATCAGATAATAAGGCATCATCTAACGCTACTTCCAATGCTGAGGCTGCCCCTAAAATAGAGCCTGTAGCAAAACCAGCAGAAGAGAAAGTTAATACACCAGAGCCTGAAAGACCTACAAAACCTGCTTTCTCAGTGCCAAATTTTTCATCAATGAAAGATGAACCAGCAGCTCAGGCTGAGCCTGTATCTAAACCCGTAAATGAAGATGCCCCGTTGGAATTATCCCAAAAGTCAGACGATATAATGGATCTGAATGATAGCGTTGCAGAAGAAGTTAATGCAGCGACTGACGAAGCTCCTAAAATAGCAAGCGGTGGAGGAACATTATTTGAAAGAATGTCAAACCTCTCGCGCGGCATAGGGCGTGATAAAGAGGAAACAGGCGATAATGTAGAAGCAGTTGATGAAAATACTGATAATCTCAATATTCCGCGATTTTTAGATCGTCAAAGTAATAATTAATGGATGTCAAAAAATATATTATCATAATTTGAATCAGGCATTTCTATTCAATTGAACCATTGATTAGAACTATTGGTCTTTTTCATTAACTTAACGTTTGCGATTTTTTAAATTAGGCTGCAATTAAGAGTAATGAGATGTAAAAAAAAATGCGTATAGGGAAACCCACTGCTCTTCTCTTACTAATATTGTCTGCTACGCATTTCAATATTGTTATAGCGCAATCAGATGATATAAATATACTCAATGAGCCCGAGGCTGCCGATGATTTACGCGCAGCAATGATGCGCATTGGTAAAAGCCCAACGGATAGCAATGCCCTATATGATGCTGGTATTGCGTCTCTGGAACTGGGTGATGCCATTGTGGCATTAGACTTTTTTACACGAGCGGAACGATTAACGCCTTCATCAGGCCGTATAAAATCTGCCATGGCAAAGGCTCAACTTGCCTTACAAAATCCTGCAGAAGCATTACGATTATTTGAAATAGCGATAGCATTGGGGGTATCTCAACATGATATTGTAATTGATAGAGGATTGGCTTTTGATTTGGTGGGTAATTTCAGTCGCGCTCAGCAAGATTATGCTCTAGTCTCATCAACAGATAGTAATGAATTGACTATTAGGCAGGCCATTTCCTATTCCTTATCTGGGGATATTGAATATGCTGACAGCCTGTTGCTCCCTCTGTTGCAGGTGAATGATTCCAAAGCATGGCGTGCTCGCGCATTTTTATTGGCGGCGAGAGGGAAAGATAAAGAGTCATACAAAATAGCGCAGGGTTTTCTTCAGAGACAAGATGCACTAAACTTACGTCCTTATCTCAAATCAATGAATAAATTAACGGGAGCGCAGCAAGCCGCAGCGGTACATTTCGGACATTTTCCAGCCTCTAACCAGATAGGTAAAGATAGTAAGGATATCAGGATTGCTTCTCAAAACACTCAAAGTTTGGCGCAAGCAGTCGAGGCTAATCGGCTACAACCGAGAGGTGCGCCTCTTGGTATAAGCAGAAATAATAAGATAAATGCTGCCACTAAAATTAGAGTAAATAGTCAAGAGAATACTCAACAAAATATTAGATTAAGCCGATTAATTATTGATGATAATCCAAAAATTAGAATATCAGGTGTATCACAGTCTAAGTTAGCCGAACTGTTACCAGCCGATATAGTGAATATCCAAGAAACCACTCAATCCATAAATTCAGTCTCACCAGATGCCGCTGCTCATTCTGCTCAAAACGCAGCAATCAACAATATAGATCAAACTTCATCTTCTGAAAAAATAGCGTCTTTATTACAAGAGGACAATAATAAAGCTGCGCCTGCAAAAACGGCGATTAATGCCAATAATAGCAGTGAGGCGGTTTTTGAGAAAGCTGCTGTTACTGCTTCTACTAATAAAGCATTAGATTTGGGTGAATTTATCCAATCTATTGAAGTTACGGATGAAACAGGATCAGCTGATGCCGTAAATTTAGAAAGCATAAAAGAAGAGCAGCGGATTAAAAGAGAGGAAGAAAAAAAAGCTCTGGCTCTGAGACAAGCGAAAGAGAGAGAAGAGGCGGCTGCGCGTAAAAAACGTCAAGATGCCCAAAAGGTAGAGGCAGAAAAGGTAGAGGCAGAAAAGCAAAGAAAGGCTAAGCAAGCCGAAGCAGAGAAAAATAAATCGCGCTATTGGGTTCAAATCGCAACGGGTAGAAATATCAAAGCGCTAAAATTTGACTATCGTCGCATATCACGTAGCCAAAAAGATTTATTTACAGGAAAATCAGCGCTTACATCGAAATGGGGCAACACAAATCGTATGGTTATTGGACCATTTGATAATTTAAATGCAGCTAAGAAATTTGAATCCGCTTATCGAAAAGGTGGCGGTGATGGCTTTGTTTGGCGTAGCGGTAATGGTACAATCGTAACTCCGCTAAAATGATGGGAGTATTTTATGGCTGATAAGGCCAGCTTTGCTTGCTTTCCTGAAACCAGTAAAGGGCGCTTGTATAAGCAGCCTGAGGGTGAAATTCGTGGTCCGCGTAACCTGTATCAGCGCGATCGTGATCGTATTATTCACTCTATTTCATTTCGGCGTTTGCGCCATAAAACCCAAGTGTTTATTGCACCTGATGGAGACCATTATCGTGTGCGTCTTACACATAGTTTGGAAGTGGCTCAAATTGGCCGAACTTTGGCACGTGCGCTGCGCCTTGATGAAGATTTAACCGAAGCGCTTTGCCTGGCGCATGACATCGGTCATCCGCCCTTTGGTCATGCTGGGGAAGATGCGCTTGATGCATCGCTAAAATCCTATGGTGGTTTTGATCATAATGCGCAAACATTGCGCAACTTGATGATGTTGGAGAAACCCTATCCGCTCTGGCAAGGTTTGAACTTAAGCTGGGATCTGCTTGAAGGGCTTGCAAAACATAATGGGCCGCTTGATAATCCGTCTTGGGCGCTAAAAGAATTGGATGATATAGCAGATTTTCAATTGGGCACTTGGCCATCGCTAGAGGCGCAAATAGCAGCCGTTGCCGATGATATTGCTTATGATAATCATGACATAGATGATGGCATTAGAGCAGGGCTTTTGCATATTGATCAATTGTGCGAATTGCCCTTCATTAAGAAACATTGGGATACTGTTAAGGCGCAATATCATGGGTATGATGAAAATATCCTTATATCGGAATTGATCCGCCGGCAGATTGGTTTGATGGTCAATGATGTTTTGACAGCCACTCAAAAACGCATCAAAGAGAGCGGCGTCGCAACGGTTGAAGATGTGCGTCATGCGGGCATCATGATTGGTGGTTTTTCAGAAGAAATGGCGCAGCAAGAAGCAGTTTTAAAAGAATTTATGTATAAAAACCTCTATCATCACCCAGAACAAATATCGGCGGCTAATGAGGCCCATAGGATCATTACAAAATTATGCGAGACATATGATAAATATCCTGAAAAAATGCCTAGGGATTGGTATGATAATATGCCGAAGAAGCAGCCTATGAAAGCAAGGCATATCAGTGATTTTATTGCTGGCATGACAGATCGTTACGCGCAGCAATGCTATAGTAAGTTATAATAAGGCTTAACATCATGGGTAATAAGATTTTGATAGCAGGGACAAGCGGATTGGTTGGGAACCATTTCATTCGTCAAGCTGCGCAAATGAGTCACATTGATAGTATTTATAGTATTGGCCGCAGTGAAGTCGCCAATATGCCCAGCGGTGTGATACATTATAAGGCGAAGCCAGATCAATGGAGTGATATTATTAAAGACATAAAGGCCGACATTGCATGCTCTTGCCTAGGTACAACAATTAAAAAGGCAGGGTCGCAAGAGGCATTTGCAGCCGTTGATTTGGAATTGGTTGGTGCATTCTTTAAAGCGACAAAAGATGCAGGTGCACGCCATGCAATTTCTATTTCATCCACTATGGCCAATGCAGCGGCTAAACAATTCTATCTGCGCACCAAAGGGCAAGTAGAATTGGTAATAAAAGCCCTTAAATTTGATAGAGTGGATATTATCAGACCTGGTCTATTAAAAGGTGAGCGGGTTGATGATTTCCGATTGGGAGAGAGAGCCGCAATAGTAGCTAGCCCCTTACTCGATATGTTGCTTCAGGGAAAATATAGAAAATTTAGATCTGTCAAAGCAGAGACAGTCGCTAAAGCTGCGGCTATATTGAGTGAAAAAAGCGCCTTTGGTTATCATATTCATCAGCATGATGAAATCATAAGATTAACGAAGAGATGATCTACACAGTCAATCATTTATTATTTTATATATTATTGTGGTAGCTCTAATTGACTCTTACAATGAAATAGTCGAGATGGTCTTGTCTCAAGGGTCAATAGATTCGACACTATATCGGGAGAGAATAATCGCAAGGTTATCGCCGAAGGAGCAACCACCCCGGAAACTCTCAGGCACCCAGAACCGATATGGCATAGACACTCTGGAAAGAGCGAGTTTAATCTCGCCGCCGAAGGGGTAAGCGGATTGTTCCGTGAAAGCTCTCAGGTTCCGTGACAGAGGGGGTAGGGAATGGTTTTCCATTTGCTTACTCTGTTATGGAAATGAGATTTATGGGCGATATTAAATTACATTTAGATCAATGGCACCAAGACCTGGGCGGCCGTATGGTGAGTTTTGCGGGTTATTCTATGCCTGTACAATATGATGGCGTCATGGCGGAACATCTATGGACGCGTGAAAATGCTGGCCTATTTGACGTCAGCCATATGGGACAATTGATTTTCAGCAGTGATGATAGCTCAATTGATATTGGGATTGAACTCGAAAAATTACTGCCTGCAAATATTATCAAATTGGGTGTGAATCGCCTCAGATATTCGATGTTATTGGCGCAAGATGGCGGCATATTAGATGATTTAATGGTGACGCGGCGCGAGCATGACTTTTATATGGTCGTCAATGGTGCGGTAAAGCATGAAGATATGGCTTATATCCGCGAGAATATTGATGATAGAATTACATTAAATTATATGGAAGATCATTACTTATTGGCGCTGCAAGGTCCTAAGGCTGGTGACGTCATGAAGCATCTTATTCCCGAAACAGACATGCTCTACTTTATGCAAGCTGGCCATTATAATTGGGATGGTATTGATCTTTGGATAAGCCGTAGCGGCTATACGGGTGAAGATGGTTTTGAAATCAGTGTTCACAATGATGATGCGCAAAAATTGGCGGATGCTCTGATAGCGTATGAAGAGGTTAAACCTATCGGATTGGGCGCAAGGGATTCGCTGCGTTTAGAAGCAGGATTGCCATTATACGGGCATGACCTTACTCCTGAAATCATGCCTTTTGCTGCTAATTTGTCCTTTGCTGTGCCAAAACGCCGCCGCGAAGAAGCTGGCTTTATAGGTGATGACCCTATTTTGAAGCAATTTGCAGATGGCCCCAGTGATTTGCGCGTGGGGCTTGCGATTGAGGGGCGTCAACCCGTGCGTGAAGGTGCGATTATCGTTGATGATCAGGGGCAGCAAATTGGCGCGATTACCAGTGGTGGTTTTTCACCAACATTACAGCGCCCTATTGCGATGGGATATGTACCAATGCACTTAACGGAGCAAGGAACTGGCATTATTATCCAGCAACGGGGTAAGAATATAGCGGCAAAAGTTACGGCCATGCCATTTGTTCCCAATGGTTATCGGCGTCCACCTAGAGCGGCTTGAATATAAGGATAAGGAGAAAGATTATGATCCGATATTTTACGGAAGACCATGAATGGATAGAGGTTGAAGAGGAAGAAGCCACAGTCGGTATTACAGATTATGCGCAAGGCCAATTGGGTGATGTTGTATTTGTAGAAACACCAGCGGCGGAGACGATTTTGGCCAAAGGCGACGATGCAGCTGTGGTGGAATCGGTTAAGGCGGCATCAGATGTGTATGCACCCGTTAGCGGCGAAGTTACTGATGGTAATGAGGCGCTGGTCGATGATCCCGCTTTGGTCAATAGCGATCCTGAGGGTGAGGGCTGGTTTTTCAAAATGAAATTGACCGATACATCAGAGCTGAATGCTTTGATGGACGAAGACGCTTATAAAGAATTTATCGCAGATTTATAATGCATTGGGCCTGTTTAGCCCTGATTTTGGAGTATCATTATGCGCTACCTACCTCTGAGTGACAATGAACGCGGTCAAATGTTGGCCAAAATTGGGGTGCAATCGATTGATGATTTGTTCGTTGATGTGCCCGAAGAAGCTCGATTGACAGGGCCCATTCGGGAATTGCCCAACCACGCCAGTGAAATGGCGGTTGAGAGGCACTTTAAAGCATTAGCCGCGAAAAATACAGTAGCGGGAGAGGTACCATTCTTCATTGGTGCTGGGGCATATCGCCATCATGTGCCAGCGTCGGTAGACCATATTATCCAGCGCGGTGAATTTCTGACGGCTTATACGCCTTATCAACCTGAAATTGCGCAAGGTACGCTACAAATGTTGTTTGAGTTTCAAACGCAAGTTGCGCGCATGCTTGGTACAGATGTTGCCAATGCTTCCATGTATGATGGTTCAACATCATGCTGGGAAGCGATCAGCATGGCGCGGCGTATTACCAAAAAGAAAAAGGCTATTCTCTCACCGGGAGTTCATCCGCATTATGTGTCGGTGGCCAAAACTATGGCGCGCTTTACGGGGGATATATTGGACACATCCTTGCCCACTTTAGATGGCACCACGGATTTAGAAGCAGAATTGCTCAATAGCATTGATGATGAGACCAGTTGTGTGGTTGTTCAATATCCTGATATATTAGGTAATATTAATGATTTAACTAGAATATCTCATAAAGCGCAAGAGTATAAGGCCTTGCTTATTGCTGTGGTGACAGAGCCTGTTGCAATGGGGGCAATTAAAAGCCCAGGCGAAATGGGTGCTGACATTGTTGTGGGCGAGGGGCAATCTATTGGCGTTGGACTGCAATTTGGCGGGCCTTATGTTGGCTTGTTTGGCTGTAAAGCAAAATATGTGCGGCAAATGCCAGGGCGCCTATGCGGAGAAACCGTTGATGCCGAAGGAAAACGTGGTTTTGTTCTGACCTTATCCACGCGAGAGCAGCATATCCGCCGTGATAAAGCGACATCCAATATCTGTACGAATAGTGGATTATGTGCCTTAGCATTTAGTGTGCATATGACGCTTTTGGGTGAGAAGGGCCTGCGTGATTTGGCGATGGTTAATCATACAAAAGCGGTGAAAGCTGCCGATCGCCTTACGTCTATTGAGGGTGTTGAGATGGTAACAGGCAATTTCTTCAATGAATTTACGCTCAGGCTTCCAACAGATGCGCGCGCTATTGTGCAGCAATTGGCTGATCAACAGATTTTGGGTGGCGTATCATTGGGACGGCTCTATCCCGATTCGGATGGTTTGGATAATGGCTTGGTGATCGCCGTTACAGAAACGGTGTTGGATGAAGATATAGAGATATTTGCCAATGCCCTCGAAACAATTTTATCTGGAGGCGTATCATGAATCAGCGCGATTTGAACCAAGGGCGTCCAAGCCGAATAGAAGGCGACATAGATACGACAAATGGTCGCAAATTATCGACATTTAGCGGCAATAAAGCGTTGATGCTTGATGAGCCATTGATTTTTGAATTGGGTTCGCGTGAAACATGCGGCGTTGATATTGACGTCATGGAACCAATAGAGAGCCGCTTGGGCGGGCTTGAGCGTCATCAACCCATTGGTTTGGCTGGATTATCGGAATCGGAAACAGTGCGCCATTATACGCGCCTTAGCCGCCAAAATTATGCCATTGATTTGGGTTTGTTTCCGCTCGGCAGCTGCACTATGAAGCATAATCCGCGCCTTAATGAAAAGATGGCACGTATCGCTGGTTTTGCAGATATTCACCCGATGCAGCCTATTTCAACGGTGCAAGGGGCGCTTGAATTGATTGACGAGCTTGCCCATTGGCTCAAGACATTAACGGGTATGCCAGCGGTGGCGATGAGTCCCAAAGCAGGCGCACATGGCGAATTGTGCGGGATATTGGCGATCCGTGCGGCGCTTGAAGCGCGCGGTGATGCGCGTGAAGTGATATTAGTGCCAGAAAGTGCACATGGCACCAACCCAGCAACCGCAGCTTTTGCGGGGTATCGCGTTGAAGAAATCCCTGCGACTGAGGGCGGCCGCGTTGATGTTGAGGCATTGGCGGCACGATTAGGCCCTGATGTTGCGGGCGTCATGATTACGAACCCTAACACATGCGGTTTGTTTGAGCCTGATATGCGCAAAATCTCTGATTTGGTGCATGCTGCTGGCGGTCTGGTCTATTGCGATGGTGCCAATTTTAACGCTATCGTTGGCCGTGTGCGCCCAGGGGACTTGGGTATCGATGCGATGCATATTAATTTGCACAAGACATTTTCTACCCCGCATGGCGGCGGCGGCCCAGGCAGCGGCCCTGTGGTTTTATCCGAAGCTTTAGCACCATATGCTCCGCTTCCTTATGTGACAAAATCAAGCGATTTTTTTCAATTAGTAGAAGAAGAACAAAGCCTTTCAGAGGATAGTGATACATTCGGCCGCATGACGGCTTTTCATGGGCAAATGGGTATGTTTACCCGTGCATTATCTTATATCATGAGCCATGGTGCGGATGGTCTGAAACAAGTGTCTGAAGATGCTGTTTTAAATGCAAACTATATCTTGCGCTCGATGGATGATGTGCTTGATGCACCCTTTGGCCATAGCGGACCATGTATGCATGAAGCTCTTTTCAGCGATAAGGGGCTTGCTGATGGCTTTTCAACAATTAATATTTCCAAGGGTTTAATCGATGAAGGCTATCATCCTATGACCATGTATTTCCCTTTAGTTGTGCATGGTGCAATGTTGGTGGAACCTACGGAAACAGAGAGCAAGCATGCGCTTGATAATTTTATAGGCTCATTCCGTCATGTTGTAAATCAAGCCAAAGAGGGCGATCAGAGCTTACTGCAAGCGCCGCATTTTGCACCGCGTGCGCGATTGGATGAAACGGCAGCAGCGCGCAGGCCTATTTTGGTTTGGAACGAACCAGAAACAGCGCAGGCGGCTGAGTAAATTATTATTTAATTGGGCGTTTATAAACTTGACTCCTCTATCATAGTCATGGTTTTTCTATCGATAAATATATATGAAGCTATGCGAGGATGGAGAGAAAATATGAGTGCGCAGATAAAATGTTTGGCGTCAGCTGTCGATCATTGGGCTGAACAAAAGCCCGATAATATTGCACTTCAAGATGAATTGCAGGCCATTAGCTATGCCGATCTAAAAAGCTACAGCACCGATATTGCCAGCGCATTGATTGGGTCAGGTCTGAAAAAAGGGGATCGCATTGCCTATTATGGCAAAAATAGCGCTCTATATTTTGCCCTATTTGTAGCTGCGACACGGGCAGGCTTGGTCATAGTTCCAATAGGTTGGCGTTTGGCAGCGCCAGAAGTTGCTTATATATTGAAAGATACACAATCTAAATTTATTTTGTTTGATAATGAGTTTGAAATAATAGTTGATACTATATCTAAAGAATTACCTGATCTTGATATCATTGTTAGCAAATTTGAGTTGGGTGGGCATATACATTTTTCAAAATGGCTTGATGAGGCGCATAAGGTAGATATCCCTCAACATGATTGTCAAGATGCTGTGCTGCAACTTTATACCTCTGGTACAACAGGACTACCTAAGGGTGCTGTGCTTAACAGCTGGGGAATGTTCTATGTGCGCAATGAAGTTGGCGATAATGAGCTAGAATGGGGTAATTTGTCGCCTGATGAGAGTATGCTCATCATCATGCCTATAGCCCATATTGCGGGCAGTGGTTCGGTTGTGGCGGCTATATATAATGGAGCGACTGCCATAACTCAGATAGAATTTGATCCCAAATTAGCATTAGAAGCTATAGAAAATGGCGTATCGCATCTATTTTTGGTGCCAACGGCCATTCAAATGATGATCAATCATCCTTATGCAAAACATGTTGATTTTTCAGGCTTTAAATATCTTTGGTATGGGGCAGCGCCAATTCCGCTTGATTTGCTGCGGCAAGCAATGGATGTGACGGGAGATACGCAATTTTGCCAGCAATATGGTATGACAGAAACAACAGGGACTTTTTGTTACCTGCCGCCAGAGGATCATGACGTGAATGGTAATAAGCGTATGCGTTCAGCGGGTAAAGCGCTCCCTGGCGTTGAAGTGATGATCGTTGGAAAAGACGGAAAAGAATTACCGCGCGGTGAAATTGGTGAAGTAGTTACCCGCTCTGCGCTTAATATGATTGAATATTGGGGCAATGCAGAAAAAACAGCTGAGACGGTCGATAAGGATGGGTGGCTCTATACGGGTGATGCCGCCTATATGGATAAAGATGGTTATGTCTTCATCCAAGACCGGATTAAGGATATGATTATTTCGGGTGGCGAGAATGTATACCCTGCGGAAGTAGAAAATACGATATTTAGCCACCCTGATGTGTTGGAAGTTGCTGTTATTGGTGTGCCCGATGAAAAATGGGGTGAAGCGGTAAAGGCTGTTATTGTTCCCAACAAAGATGTTCAGATTGATGAGAAGGCTATGATAGCTTGGCTACGCGAGCGAATGGCGGTTTACAAAGTCCCAAAGTCTATTGACGTCATTGAAGCAATGCCGCGCAATGCCTCTGGTAAAATATTGCGTAGAGAATTGCGCGATCCTTATTGGGTAGGGCATGATAAGAAAGTTTAAATTTTAAAACAAATCTTTAAATCTATTTGTTAAGATTATTTATTATCTGTAATAATGTGTCTTTTTGATCAAGGTGGCAAAATAGCAAATCGGGTAGATATGTATCTTTCTGATTATATTCTAACGCTGTCCCATCGATACGCGAACAATGAAAACCAGCAGCCATTGCGACTGCTGCTGGTGCGCAATTGTCCCATTCATATTGCCCGCCGCTATGAACATAAATATCGGCGTTCCCGCGCACGAGCGCCATAGCTTTTGCGCCAGCAGATCCCATTGGGATTAACTCTGCTCCTAATTTTTCGGCTATATGTAATGCTTCTTTGGCTGGGCGCGAACGGCTGACCACGAGGCGGGGGGGGGATGCAGGTTTTTTTGTATGAAATGTATCATTAGACGTCAGCGTCAAACCAGCATCGGGCAGGGCAACTGCGCCAATTGTAGGATTACCATCAACCGATAACGCGATATGCACGGCCCAATCATCGCGGCCTTCGCTATATTCGCGCGTACCGTCAACAGGATCAATAATCCAAACGCGGGACTTGTTGAGACGCTCGGACGTATCTTTGGTTTCTTCTGATAATATACCGTCATCGGGCCGCAAATGCTGTAATTCTGCCATTAAATAGTGATTGGCCTTAGCATCACCAGCTTTGCCCAATGCTTTGCCTTTTAACTCACTATTCTCACGCAGTTTGATCAATAATTGTCCAGCCTTTTCGGCCAAATCATGGGCTAATGTGACGTCATCCATTATCATGACCTTGCCCTAACAAATGCGTAACGATATGTTCAGCGGCTTCTTCTGCACTCATTGTCGTCGTATCGACTGTTATTTCTGCATTTTGCGGTTCTTCATAAGGGCTGTCGATACCCGTGAAGTTTTTTAATTCCCCTGAACGTGCTTTTTTATAGAGTCCTTTTATATCGCGGGCTTCGGCTATTTCTAGCGGAGTATTGACGTGGATTTCAATAAATTCCCCTTCTTGCATCAAATTGCGAGCCATTTGTCGTTCTGCTCGAAAGGGAGATATGAATGCGGTTAAAATGATTAAGCCTGCATCGGTCATGAGCCTCGCAACCTCGGCGATACGGCGAATATTTTCGATACGATCTTTATCGGTAAAGCCTAGGTCTTTGTTGAGGCCGTGCCGTACATTATCACCATCGAGCAAATAAGTATGTTTGCCCAATGCGTGCAATTTCTTCTCTACCAGATTGGCAATGGTTGATTTGCCCGAACCAGATAGTCCCGTGAACCATAATGTCTTTGGTTTTTGGTTTTTGAGCGCTGCATGGCCCTCGCGGTTGATGTCGATTGCCTGCCAATGGACATTTTGTGACCTTCTTAGGGCAAAATGTAACATGCCAGCAGCCACAGTAGCATTGGTAATGCGGTCAATAAGAATAAAACCGCCCATAGATGGGTTATCGGCATAAGATTCAAAAATAATCTGTTTATCTGTGCTGAGTTCACATACGCCAATGGTATTAAGTTCTAATGTCTTGGCGGCGATATGTTCATGCGAATTGACATTGATTTGATATTTGGGTTGTTGCACGCTAGCGCTGACCATTTGTGTGCCAATTTTCATAGCATAGGCGCGTCCTGGTAACATCGCGTCTTCAGCCATCCAGACAATGGTAGCTTCAAATTGATCTGCAACCTCTGGCGGATTGTCGGCTGATACAATGAAATCGCCGCGAGAGCAGTCTACTTCATCTTGAAGGGTTATCGTAACCGATTGTCCAGCTATGGCTTTGCTTAAGTCTCCATCCATAGTGACGATTTTGTCGATTTTGCTGGTTTTGCCCGATGGCAATATGCGCACAAGATCACCGCTTTTAATGCTACCACCTGCAATTTGGCCCGAAAAACCGCGAAAATCCAAATTGGGCCGATTGACCCATTGTACTGGCATACGAAATTTCTCGGAATTGGTTTCATCATCAGTAATCTTAATAGCATCAAGATGGTCGATTAATGCCGCTCCTTCATACCAAGGCATATTATCGCTATGCGAGGTAATATTATCGCCTTTTAATCCAGATAGAGGGATAGCAGTAAAGTCTTTGATACCAAGGTGGTCGGCAAATATGCGGTAGTCAGCTGTTATTTGATCAAATTGTGTTTGATCATAATTGATCAAGTCCATTTTGTTAACGGCCAGCACGATATTTTTAATACCGATAAGATGGGCCAAATAGCTATGTCTGCGTGTCTGCGTCAATATGCCCTTACGCGCATCGATTAAGATGATGGCTAGATCAGCCGTAGAAGCACCCGTAACCATATTGCGTGTATATTGCTCATGTCCTGGTGTATCAGCGACGATATATTTGCGTTTCTCGGTCGCGAAAAACCGGTATGCGACGTCGATTGTAATGCCTTGTTCGCGTTCTGCGGCAAGGCCGTCAACTAGCAATGCAAAATCAATATCTTGACCTTGTGTGCCGACTTTTTTGGAGTCATTTTCTAGTGATGCCAATTGATCTTCGAAGATCATCTTGCTGTCATAGAGCAGACGGCCAATGAGGGTTGATTTGCCATCATCAACGCTGCCGCATGTAATGAAACGCAGCATAGATTTGTGCTGATGTTGATCTAGATAAGCATCAATATCTTCGGCGATAAGCTTTTCGGTTTGATAGATGGGATCGCTCATTAGAAATAGCCCTCCTGCTTTTTCTTCTCCATCGATGCTGCCTGGTCATGGTCTATGGCACGGCCTTGCCGTTCCGATGTAGTGGTGAGCAGCATTTCTTGAATGACTTCGGGCAGGGTTTTGGCTTCGCTCTCTACTGCACCTGTCAGCGGATAACAGCCTAATGTGCGGAAACGAATGGAACGCATTTCGGGCGTTTCACCATCTTTAAGCGGAAAACGTTCGTCATCCACCATAAGCAACATGCCATCACGTGTTATGGTGGGGCGCTTTTCTGATAGATAAAGCGGCACAATCTCAATATTTTCTAGGTGAATATATTGCCAAATATCAAGTTCTGTCCAATTGGAGATTGGAAAAACACGAATGCTTTCGCCCGCGGATTTGCGGGAGTTATAGAGATTCCATAATTCAGGGCGTTGGTTTTTGGGGTCCCAGCGGTGATTGGCGCTTCTGAAGGAGAATACACGTTCTTTGGCGCGACTTTTTTCTTCATCGCGCCTTGCTCCGCCAAAAGCAGTGTCAAAACCATATGTGTCTAAGGCTTGCTTAAGGCCTTCGGTTTTCCACATATCTGTATGGAGGCTACCATGATCAAAGGGATTAATGCCTTTTTCTTTTGCCTCAGGGTTTTGGTAAACCAGCAATTCCATCCCTGCATCTTGAGCGGCTTTTTCCCGTAATTTGTACATTTCTTGGAATTTCCAAGTGGTATCAACATGCAATAATGGAAAAGGAGGAGGAGAAGGATAAAATGCTTTTTTGGCCAAATGCAGCATAACGGCGCTGTCTTTACCGACGCTGTAGAGCATGACAGGTTTTTCGGCTTCCGCTGCGACTTCACGTAAAATATGAATGCTTTCAGCCTCTAGCCTTTGTAGATGAGTTAATTGCCCCATATATAACCTTATCTGAGATTTTAATATTTTCTGGCATCATCTAGTCAATAATTCTGATTAAGCAAATATTTAAAACTAATAAGGCATCAATATAATCTATGTGCGCGGCCTATTTTTTTATAATTGGAAAATATAGAGTTTGTTAACCATATTATTGCATAGGATGTTGATGTATAATGAGAATGATTGGACATAAGAATGTCTGAAAAAGCGGAGCTAAAAACTACGGATAAGTTAGTTTTATTATGGGCAACTTTATTTGCTATTATTCCGATATTCATGGTCTTTTTTTCCATTAAGACTGATAATGATTTCACAATATTTCAATTAGTCATGCGCGCTTATTGGGCGCCAGCAATTATATTTGAATTTTACACATTATTCTTGGCTTTACATTTTAATTGGAAACCATGGGAGCAATTTAAATTGCTCTCGCCTACAGCAAAATCCGCTTTATTGATTTGGATAGTTTCGCTTTTTTTGAGTTTAACTTTTTCTATATTGCTACCAAATGCTCTGATATATTCTTTCTTATGGATACTACATTTAGGTTTTTTTGGTGCAATTTTGCATCTTTTATCTGTCTGGAATGAAAAAGCAGAAACTATACATATATTTGCATTAATTTTCCCAATAGGGTCAGCTATAAGTGCAATATTATTAGTATCTTTTTCATTCTACATTGGCCACGAAACCGATTTTGATTGGGTTAGTGATATGCCTGGCTTTTCGAATATACGTCATATCGGCTATCTATTATTGTTGGGGGCCGCTACCTCCCTAGGCGCACTGGTTTCTGGTTATTATAAATCTCTGCATTTTACTCTGGCTATTATTAATATTGCATTGATTATTTGGTTTGGTTCAAGAGGTCCACTCTTAGCTTTATTAGTAGCAACAATTATCGGTGTAGTCGTTTTGCCTGCACTCCGAAAAATTGATAGATTACTCGTCATTACGACAATTTTGGCATTAGCGTCTATTATATCACAAATCATACCGACACCGCCCAACGTTAGTTATAATATATTCAACAGAGTTGAAGTGAAGCAAGTCGAAAATAGTCAATCCTCTGAAAATAGGATTGATACAATTTCATCTGGGCGCTTGGTGATGTGGAAAGATGCTGCACAAATGATTGTACAAAAACCACTAGGACATGGCAGCGATCAATTTAAATATAGCGCAAAGAGCGCAAAAGGGGCATCACGCCACCCGCATAATCTATTGCTACAGATATTTTTTGAATGGGGGCTTATCGGCGGAGCAACATTTTTATTTCTTATTGCGATGATAGTGCGAACAATAGTACACGAATTTATAGCTGGAAGGTCGAAAGCAATATTTTTATTGCCGACAATAGCTGCGAGTATATTTGCGCTGATGGATGGATTGCTCTTTTATGCACTGCCGATATCATTACTCTGTTTACTAATCGCGTTACAAATTCATAAACCTGCTCAAAATATTTAACACAAAATATCTAAAAGACATTAGAATATTAATCGTCTAAGTGCACATAATGAAGCAGAGTAATAAACAATATGACGCCATTATATTAGGGGCTGGCGGTGCTGGTATGATGTGCGCAGCTATTGCTGGGCAGCGCGGCAAAAAAATATTGTTAATCGATCATGCCGATAGGCCTGGCAAAAAAATCCTTATATCTGGCGGTGGGCGCTGTAATTTCACCAATCTACATATAGCGGCTGATCGTTATTTATCCAATAATCGTCATTTTATGAAATCGGCTTTAAGCCGATACACAGCGCAAGACTTTATTAATTTGGTCGATAATTATGGTATAGCATGGCATGAAAAAATATTGGGGCAATTATTTTGCGATGACAGCGCCAAACAGATCGTATCAATGCTGTTAAATGAGTGCGAAAAAGGTGGTGTTGAACTCTCGCTTGGCCATAGCATCAATGATGTATCGCACAGTGATGGCTGTTATAATGTACGTTATTGGAATCGAGAAGCGAGTTCCCCTAAATTGGTGATAGCAACGGGTGGGCCTTCTATTCCCAAAATGGGGGCGAGCGGCTTTGCTTATGAACTGGGCCGCAAATTTAGATTGAAAATCATAGAGCCACGGCCAGCTCTTGTTCCCTTCACTTTAGGAGGAGAAGAGGCATTATTCCGATCTTTATCGGGTGTTGCTGCTGATGTCATAGCAAGCTGCGGGAAAGTGCGCTTTCGTGAAGCTGCATTATTCACCCATAAAGGCTTATCGGGGCCTTCAATATTGCAAATTTCGTCTTATTGGCGACATGGAGATACTGTGAGTATCAACTTTTTACCTGATTTAGAGAGGGATTGGTTGGTAAAGGTCAAATATCATCAACCAAACGACACATTGGCGAACCTCATAAGATCTAAACTACCAAAGCGATTAACGGATACATTGTTGGAACGGCTGAATATTGATGGTGATATCGGTAATATTAAGGATAAATTGCTGAATGACATTGCACAGCGATTATCGAATTGGGAATTTAAGCCTAATGGAACAGAGGGTTATGCCAAGGCAGAGGTGACGGCTGGTGGTATTGATACAAAAAGCTTATCCTCCCAGACAATGGAGGCTAGCCACATGCTAGGCCTTTATGCTATTGGCGAGGCCGTTGATGTCACTGGATGGCTTGGGGGATATAATTTCCAATGGGCTTGGTCTAGCGGCTGGGCTGCTGGACAAGCAATTTAACTGACATTATTTATCGTACATATATAGATTATATTTTATTAACCCATTGTTTTTACAACGCCTTACTTATTTTATATAGGGCGCAATTTGATTTGGATGACCATGCCATTTAAGAATTTACCTGAAACATTGCAGCATGCTCTCATGGCGCGCGAATATGATAAGCCAACCGCCGTGCAAGCCGCCGTGATAGAAAATGATGCTGATGGGCGCGATTTGATTGTTTCTGCACAAACAGGATCAGGAAAAACGGTGGCCTTTGGTTTAGCAATGGCTCCCCAAATTTTAGAAAATACAGGCAAATTGCCATTTTTGGTTGAACCATTGGCATTGATCATTGCACCGACGCGCGAATTGGCATTGCAGGTCAGCCGCGAATTAAGCTGGCTATACGCTGATGCGGGCGCGCAAATTGCAACATGCGTTGGCGGTATGGATGCTTCCAAAGAACGTCGGAACCTGCGAAAAGGCGCGCATATTATCGTGGGAACACCAGGACGGTTACGCGATCATTTGGAACGCGGTGCACTTGATTTGGCGAAATTGCGCGTAGCAGTGCTTGATGAGGCCGATGAAATGCTCGACATGGGCTTTCGCGATGATTTGGAAGAAATATTGGATGCAACGCCCGATGATCGGCGTACTTTATTGTTCTCAGCGACAATGCCGAAACAAATTGTATCATTGGCTAAGCGCTATCAAAATGATGCGATGCGTATTTCAACAGTCGGTGAAGATCGCGGGCACGGCGACATAAGCTATGAAGTTATCACCGTTGCACCAGCAGATACGGAAAATGCTGTGGTGAATTTGCTGCGCTACCATGAAGCGGAATCGGCGATGCTATTTTGCGGTACGCGCGATGCGGTACGCCGTTTGCACGCGAGTTTGGTGGAACGCGGGTTTAGCGCGGTTGCGCTATCGGGTGAGCATACGCAATCTGAGCGCAATCAAGCCATGCAGGCGCTGCGCAACAAACGAGCGCGGGTTTGCGTGGCGACGGATGTTGCGGCGCGCGGGTTAGATCTGCCAACATTATCATTGGTTATTCATGTTGAAATTCCGCGTGATCCAGAAGCTTTACAACATAGGTCGGGTCGTACTGGGCGTGCTGGACGGAAAGGCACAGCCGTAATAATTGCGCCTTATCAACGCCGTAAACGCGTTGAGAGAATGCTGCGTGATGCAAAAGTTCGTGCCGAATGGAAAGATTCTCCGTCGCGTGAAGACATTATTGCCAAAGATAATGAGCGAATGATGAGCGGTCTTTTGGAACCCATTGAGATTGATGAAGAAGATCGCAAAATGGCGGAACTGCTTTTGGATAAGAAAACGCCAGAAGAAATTGCTGTGGCGCTGGTTCAGGCGCACCGTGCGAAAATGCCTGCCCCTGAAAAAATGCTCGACAAAGTGGCGCAATCACAGCCGCGTGATAGCGGGCCTAGAGCTGGCTTTGAAGATACGGTGTGGTATAGCATGAATGTGGGACATAATCAGCGCGCCGATGCCCGTTGGATATTGCCAGTGTTATGCCGCCGTGGCCATATCACCAAAAATGAAATTGGTGCTATTCGTATCAATGGTGATACGACTTTGTTTGAGGTGCCGCGTAAAGTATCGGCAAAATTTATGGAAGCCGTTACCAAGAGCCATGGTAGCGGTAATGATGATACCGATGATATTGAAATAAGCCAATTCAATGGCACGCCAAGAGAAGCCGCCAAACGCAGAAGCCGTGAAGGCGGCCGTGGTGGACGAGATGGTGATAGAGGCAGAAGCTCTGGTCGTGATGGCCGTAAATATAGCTCGCGCCCTACCTATGGCAATAAACATGGACGTGATGGTGGTCGTGATGGGCCAAGAGACGAAGGCAAAAGAGGTGGTAGAGGAGGTGAAGATAGTTCTGAACGTGGCGGCTATAAAGGGCGCGGCGGCGGCGATCGTTCTACTGGCGCAAGAAATGATAAGAAGCGTGATTTTGGAGATAGGTCAGCACGAGGCGGTGATTTTAAAAAGCGTAATGGTGGTTCTTTCAAGAAGCATGAAGAAGGAAGCGGTTTCAAGAAACGCGAAGGCGCAAGCGGTTCTAAAACAGGCGGTTCTAAAATAAGCGCTTCTAAAATAAACGCTTCTAAAAAAGGTGAAGCTGGTAATAGTTCTAAAAAATCAGAGAGTATATCACGTTCCAAGCCAGCTTTAACAGGCAAATTATCAGGAAGCTTTGATGGCGATAAGCCCAAAATTGACAAAAAGGTAAAACGCCTTCATCGCGGTAAACGCCCCATCCAACGAAAACCCAAATAAGGTAAGAAGTGGCGATCAGAAATATGGACAATCAAATTCATATTTATGTCGATGCAGATGCCTGTCCGGTAAAGGATGAAACCTATAAGGTGGCTTATCGGACAGAGGTGCGTGTTACCATTGTTAGCAATAGCCATTTTCGGATACCCGATCATCCCTTGATCGACCGTATTGTGGTTAGCGATAGTTTCGATGCGGCTGATGATTATATTGCGCAGCATAGCGATCAAAATAGCATTGTGATTACAGCAGATATATTATTGGCAGAGCGCTGTATCAAAAATGGTGCGCGGGTTCTGGCATATAATGGCAAGCCATTTACAGAAAACTCTATTGGCAGTGCGGTTGCTACGCGCGCTATTATGGCGGACCTAAGAGCTGGCTTGAGCAATGAAAATATTGGCGGTCCGAAAGCTTTTACGAGAGCAGATAGATCGCAATATTTATCTGCTTTGGACCGTATCATTACCCAGATGAAAAGAAGCGCATCATGCTAAATTTCAACAATGTCATTGTGCGTTTGGGCGGAGTTACCATCATTGATGGGGCAGGGGCTGCTTTGCCGCCTAATTCCCGAGTGGGTCTTATAGGCCGTAATGGTGCGGGGAAATCGACATTGATGAAAGTCATAGCGGGGATGCTTGATCCTGATGATGGCAATGTTGATATGCCCAAAGATGCGAAACTTGGTTATATTGCGCAACAAGCACCCGCAGGAGCGATCACGCCGATAGAAAGTGTGTTGGCTGCTGATGAAGAGCGAGCTGCACTGCTTTTTGAGGCTGATAATGCACAAGATGCGGAACGTATTGGCGCAATTCACGAACGTCTCAATGTAATTGAAGCGCATAGTGCGCCAGCGAGAGCGGCTAAAATCTTAACGGGGCTGGGTTTTGATGAGCAGGCTCAAGGTCAACCGATGGACAGTTTCTCGGGTGGTTGGCGCATGCGCGTTGCTCTGGCTGCACTATTATTCTCTAGGCCTGATGTGTTGCTGCTCGATGAGCCATCCAACCATCTCGACTTAGAAGCGACATTATGGCTAGAAAATTTCCTTATTAGCTATCCCGCAACAATATTGGTGGTGAGCCATGAGCGCGATTTGCTCAATAATGTTGTCGATCATATATTGCATCTACAAGGCGGTAAAACCACGCTCTATGTTGGCGGTTATGATGCGTTTGAGAAACAGCGCGCCGAACGCCAAGCGCAAATGGCATCCGCACGCGAAAAACAAATAGCGCAACGTGAGAAATTACAATCCTTTGTCGATCGCTGGGGCGCAAAAGCCCATAGTGCGAAACAAGCACAAAGCCGCGTTAAAGCTCTGGCGCGAATGGAACCTATTGCTGAAGCCATTGATGATCCGACTTTAAGCTTTCACTTTCCCAGTCCCGTAGAATTAAAACCGCCCCTGCTATCGTTGGAAAATGCAGCCGTCGGATATAATGATATAGCCATTTTGAAGCAGCTTAACCTGCGGCTTGATCCATCAGACCGCATGGCACTATTGGGCCGTAATGGTAATGGTAAAACGACCTTAGCGCGACTATTGGCTAGCCAATTGCCCGCTATGGAAGGCGCTCTTGCCAAATCTGGCAAGCTATCCGTGGGTTATTTTACGCAATATCAAGTCGAAGAATTGGATGTTGATGATACGCCGCTAGAGCATATGACGCGCTTGATGAAGGATGCAAAACCAGGTGCTGTGCGAGCGCAATTGGGGCGTTTTGGATTTTCGGGTGATAAAGCCACTGTGAAAGTTGGCAAATTATCAGGCGGTGAACGCGCAAGATTAGCATTGGCGCTGATCACCCGTGATGCGCCGCATTTGCTGATATTGGATGAACCCACCAACCATTTGGATGTCGATGCCAGAGAAGCACTTGTCCATGCGCTTAATGAATTTGGCGGGGCCGTCGTCATGGTTAGCCATGATCGGCACATGCTCGAATTAACGGCAGATCGATTGATTCTTGTCGATGACGGTAAGGCTATGGAATATGGCGGTACGCTTGATGATTATACCAATATGGTTTTGGGTAAGGGTGATGTTGAACGTAAATCATCATCAAAGCCCAGCACTGGCAATCGCAAAGAAGAGCGCCGTGCATCAGCCGAAAAACGCAAATTATCGGCCGAACTTCGCAAAGCTATAACAAAGCATGAAAAAGAGATGGAAATATATAGTGCTGCAATTAGCGCCATAGATAAAGCCATGTTTGATCCTGATAATGCCGATAAAGCCTATGCAGATAAGGCGATGGGGGATCTTATGAAATTGCGGGCAGATAAACAGAGCGCGCTTGATACTGCGGAGGCGCTATGGTTGGATGCTAGCGATAGACTAGAAGCGCTGTAATAATAGCAATCAAAGACTTATAATTATTCGCTAAGTTTTTTGACGTCCTGCGAACGACCACGCGGTAAAATCACTATTTTCCCTTCATGAGCCACAATGATTAAATCATTAACACCGATCATTTGCACTTCTATATCGCGTGAATGGATGAGATTGTTGTGTGCATCAATGGTTTTGGCATTGCCGATGACAATATTATCACCATGATCACCGTTAGCATCATGCAATTCAGCAATACTGTCCCAGCTGCCCACATCGGACCATTGTGGTGATACGGGGACAACTGCAACTTTATCAGCCTTTTCCATGACTGCATAATCGATACTATCTGATGGAGATGCGGCAAAAGCATCTGCTTCAGGATATATATGCGAACTTTTTGTATCTATGTTTGACAGCGACATTTGTGCGGTTTCATATATCCGCGGTGCATGTAGTTTTAGGGCTTCTAAATAGCTATTGGCGCGAAATAAAAATATACCTGCATTCCAGAGAAAATTACCACTGTTGAGCATGGACTGGGCTGTTTCAATATCAGGCTTTTCGGTAAATTGCGGTACGTTATGACATCCATCATGACCATTAATAGTATCGCCGCATTTGATATAACCATAGCCTGTTTCGGCTTTGGTTGGTGATATACCAAATGTAATCATCCATCCATCTTTGGCTGCATCTATGGCGCTTTCAATAGCAGATAAAAATATATCCTCTTTCGAAATAAGGTGATCGCTTGGCATGATAAGTATTAGATCATCGGGTGCACAGCAAAGTGCAGCCAATGCAATGGCAGGGGCTGTATTTCTCGCTGCGGGTTCTAATAAAAGGCGTGCATTTTGGATATTAATGGCCCGTAATTGATCACTAGTGATCTCGGCATGTTTTGCATTACCAACAATGATAGGTGGGGTAAATAGAGCATTATCACTGCACCGCAGAATTGTGTTTTGGAAGAGAGAATTGTCACCAAATAGCCGCAAAAATTGTTTGGGATAATTGGGTGTGGAGAGCGGCCATAGTCTTGTACCGCCGCCGCCTGATAATATGACAGGCGTTATTTTAGTGCTGCTCATATTTATAAGCCTTTATATTCTCTGTACCAATTGACAAAATTGGGAATACCTACATCAATTGAAGTGGTGGGTTGATAGCCTATATCTTTTGCAATTGCATCAATATCTGCAAAACTTGCAGGAACATCGCCTGCTTGCATCGGCATCATATTTTTTTGAGCTTTTTTCCCACAAGCCTTTTCAATGATTTCGATCATGGTACCCAGATGCTCGGGTTTGTTATTGCCAATATTATAAAGAGCATGCGGGGAAACGCTGCCGCCTGCTTTAAGGCTTTCATCATCTTTGGGAGGATTATCGAGGCAGGCGATTACGCCCGCAACAATATCGTCAATATAGGTGAAATCGCGCATCATATCGCCATTGTTAAACACATTGATAGGTTTATCGTTCATGATATTTTCTGTAAACATCCATAGCGCCATGTCTGGACGTCCCCATGGCCCGTAAACGGTAAAAAAACGAAGACCCGTTAAAGGCGTACGATAGAGATGGGCATAGGTTTCACTCATTAGTTCGTCGGACTTTTTGGTCGCAGCATAGAGTGAGACAGGGTTGTCCACACGGTGCTCGACGCTGAATGGGGAAGTTTTATTACTGCCATAAACCGATGAAGATGAAGCATATACCATATGTTTGGTTTGGCGATGACGGGCCAATTCAAGCAGGTTTAAATGCCCCATAATATTGGCACGAATATAGGCGCGCGGATTTTCAATGGAATAGCGTACGCCTGCTTGTGCGCCTAAATGGATGATCCGGTCAAATTCTTTACTTTTTAGAGCATCTTCGAGCGCTACATCATCAGCAAAATCAGTTTTGACAAATTCAAAATCACCGCCTAATTCTGTTAAAAGATTGAGGCGGTCTTGCTTTAATTGCGGATCATAATAATCATTAATATTATCAATCCCAATGACATTATCGCCGCGTTTCAGCAAATGACGAATGACGTTAAAGCCGATAAACCCTGCTGCGCCTGTTGCCAATACTGTCATGATATATCCTATAAGTAATATTATGTTTGCAATTTTAATTTTTGTATTTAATTTGTTTTTGGTTGGTCTGGCCAAATACCGCGAACATCATAAACAATTTTGCCTTGGCGTTCATCCAATGGGATGGATTTGAAAATATCATGGTCCACCAATGTTATGAACATATCACAATCATCCAAAGCAGTATCAATATCAATCAATTTGGCATCAGTAGAATCAAAACCTTTTGGCAATTCATTAGCATAGGGTTCGATAATCTTGATCTTATTGCCATAGCGTTTAGCTAATTTCTCTGCAATTTTAAGGGCAGGACTCTCTCTAAAATCGTCAATATTGGCTTTAAAAGCAAGTCCAAGACAAGCAATATCTTGTGCGCCATTTTCATCAATCATCTTTGATGCTTGTTCCAGAACATGATCAATCTTTCCATCATTCACATTACGCGCTGTTTTAATGAGCGGTGAATTTTTTGGTGAACCATGAATGATGAACCAAGGATCAACGGCAATACAATGCCCGCCAACGCCAGGACCTGGTTGCAATATATTTACGCGCGGGTGGCGGTTGGCTAATGAAATCACTTCCCAAACATCCAATCCCATATCATCGGATATAATCGATAATTCATTAGCAAAAGCGATATTCACATCGCGATAGCTATTTTCTACCAATTTGGTCATTTCTGCTGCTCTGGCAGTAGTGGTAACGCATTCACCGCGCACAAATCGTTTGTAGAAAGCAAGAGCTTTGCGCGCACAACGCGGTGTAATACCGCCAATAGAGCGATCATTTTTGATCAATTCTTCTAATATTTTACCGGGCAATACGCGCTCCGGGCAATAGGATATGGCGATGTTGGGCGTTCCTACGCACACACCTGGAACATCCAAATCAGGGCGCATTTCTGCAATCAGGTCGCGCATTTGTTCGGTGGTGCCAACGGGGGAGGTGGACTCCAAAATCACTGTATCGCCAGCTTTTAATACTTTCGCGACATTGGCTGTGGCCTCTAATACATAGCTAAGGTCTGGAACATGATTATCCTTGAACGGTGTAGGTACAGCAATTACAAACACATCAGCAGGTTCAAACTCCAGTGATGCGCGCAATAGACCGCGCGATACTACCCCTTGAACCAAACCATCAAGATCAACCTCTTCGATATGGATTTTACCATTATTAATGGTTTCAACTACATGCTTGGTTACATCAATGCCCAATACATTGCATCCAGAGCGCGCTATTACTGCGGCAGTGGGAAGACCAATATATCCTAAGCCAATTACGGCAACTGATGGTATTTTTTCGGAGACCATAATGAAATTTCCTGTGAATATTAATTTAAAAGGCTTGATGATATAATATCAGCAATTTTGATCCTGCTGTTACCATCGCCAAAGGGGTTATGTGCTTTTGCCATGCTCTCATAATGGGTTTCATTATCTAATAGGGCATTTGCTTCTGTTAGGATGACATCTATATTTGTGCCTACTAATTTAGCAGTTCCAGCTTCGACACCTTCTGGGCGCTCCGTCGTATCACGCATGACAAGAACAGGTTTGCCAAGGGCAGGTGCTTCTTCTTGAACGCCGCCGCTGTCAGTGAGCATAAAATAGCACATATCGAGTAGGCTTACGAAATTTGGATAATCAAGCGGTTCTATCATGGCGACATTATCCAAACCGCTCAAGGCATCATTCATAACGCTGCGCACATTGGGGTTTAGATGCACTGGAAAGATGATAGCGACATCATCGCGCGCTGCTAGTGTTTTGATGGACTGAGCGATATTGTTCAAACCATCGCCAAAATTCTCTCGTCTATGGCTTGTGATGCCAATGATACGTTTGCCAGAAAATTTTGCTTTGAGATCGTTCAAAGCTGGTGCAATTTCTGGTTTCTCTGCTATTTGTTTTACCGTCGCAAACAGCGCATCAATTACCGTATTACCCGTTATATAGACTTGCTCATTAGAGATATTTTCCTTTTTAAGCGCATTGGCCGATGTTTCGGTAGGTGCAAAATGTTGATCGGCAATGGAACCGATAATTTTTCGATTCACCTCTTCGGGCCATGGATGATAGATATTGTAACTTCTCAGACCTGCTTCGACATGGCTAACTGGTATTTGTCTATAATATGCTGCTAATGCTCCTGTCATGGCAGTTGCTGTGTCACCTTGGACAATGACGCGCTGGGGTTTTATCTTATCTAGCATTTCTCCAATGTTAGTAAGCAAGCGCGCTGTTAATTGATCCAATGATTGATTAGAGCGCATTATATCCAAATCATAATCAGGAGTGATATTGGCAATTTCTAATACTTGATCGAGCATCTCGCGATGCTGAGCGCTAACGCAACATACGGAATTTATACCGTCCATATCGGCTAATTGATTGACAACGGGGAATAGTTTAATAGCTTCTGGTCTTGTACCAAATATCGTTACTACTGTGGGTTTGTCTGAGTGCATTTGAAAATCCATAATATTTGCGGTGATCTATTTATGAGTATAGCTTTAAAGGCTCCAATATGTAACATCAGGCCTTAATTCAGCTGGTTCTATGCTTGATTTAACATCTACTAATATAGCATTTTCTTTTAGTTTATTCATTAAATTATCTTTATGTTCAACGTAATAATCATGATTAACTGCTAATATGATTACGTCTAATGATTCAAGCGCGTCCCAAGAGTATAAATTTATACCATATTCATCCATAGCGTCCCCAATACTGGCTATTGGGTCATGTACTCTAGCTACAATACCATAGCTGTTAAGTTCTTTAATAATATCAGGAGTTTTACTATTGCGCAGATCAGGAACATTTTCTTTAAAGGTAAGGCCTAAAACCCCAATTTTGACATTAGTGAGGGAATGGCCATTATTAAGTAATAATTTGATAGTCTTGCGTGCTATATGCGGACCCATATCGTCGTTGATACGTCTTCCAGCTAATATGACTTCGGGTCTATAACCAAGGCGCTCTGCTGCTGTCGTGAGGTAATAAGGGTCAACACCAATGCAATGCCCACCAACTAAACCCGGAGTAAAGGGAAGAAAATTCCATTTAGTACCAGCAGCATCTAACACGTCCTTTGTTCTTATGCCCATTTGATCAAATATCAGAGATATTTCATTCATTAATGCTATGTTTAAATCACGTTGCGTATTTTCAATCACTTTGGCGGCTTCGGCTACCTTTATAGAAGGCGCAATATGCAAACCAGCTTTAATAATAGAGCCATAAACATTTTTTACTCTGGATAGAGAATCATCATCTTCAGCCGAAATAATTTTGGTAATATTTTCCAGCCGATTAGTCTTGTCGCCTGGATTGATACGTTCGGGGCTGTAGCCTAATTTAAAGTCAATGCCACGCTTTAATCCCGAAACCTTCTCTAATATTGGAGCGCAAATATCATCTGTGACGCCTGGATATACAGTTGACTCAAATATAATCACAGCACCCTTTTTGATATGCGGCGCAATTAATTGGCAGCTAAGCGTAATAGGATCAAGATTGGGTCTATTTTCATTGTCGATAGGCGTTGGAACGGTGACAATGAAAAATGAAGCTTGTGATAAATCACTTGGAATATTACTATATTTTAGAGATGATTTGGCTAATTCATCATCAGTAATTTCATCAGTCCAATCATGGCCTTGACGCAGTGCATTTATTCGATTTTCTGAAATATCAAAACCAATAACATCTTCAAATTTTTTTGCCAATCCTATAGCCACTGGAAGTCCAACATAACCTAGACCCAAAACTGCTATTTTTTCTGACATTTACAAAGCCCTGTTTAGTAAATTGCAGTAATTTATTTTATTACAATTTATTGATTATCGTCACTATCACCAGTGTTTAGCAAATAAGAGTTACAATTTGTTAAATGTAATAAATTTTACAATAACATAATGGGGTGTCATATTTTATAACGAATTATTTTTGAAATGTGATTGTCTCCAATTCCTTTGTGCATAAATGATAAGAATGATTATGATTAACTCTACACCCATGGGTATGAAGCTTTCTTCATTATAGCCATTTATAAATATGGTGATTATACGGCCCAAAAATGCAGCTGCAATTAATAATAATACTGGCCATAAATATTGCGCTACGCGAGCAAAAGATGAGTAGAGTAATAATGCACCCGAAACCGCAAAATAGCCAGCTATGTCAGCTCTTACTGTTGCAAATCCCTCTATGGTTGAGATGTTAAGTCCAACTCCACTGGCAGCTTCTTGCGTGTTAAATAATAACCCAAAAGCTATGAAGATAAATAATATCCCTATTGCGAATAATAACCCTCTACTTATTAATATAAATATATTCTGCATCATACCTCTCCCTAAAAATGGCCATAAGGGATTAGAATATATATGTCGAGCTTGGTTCAGAAATTAACGTAGATGTTAAACCACAAATGCTAATATCATGAATATCGCAGTCCCTATGGTGGTGGATATAATTGTTTTTATCCGATAGGCTTTTGAAATAAAACCAATAAATAAACCGCTTATCATAATTATGAACAGCGCAATACCAGCAACAATTTGATATTTTTTAAACAGAGTAGGGCCATGACCCTTATGTAATTCCATCATGGAATAATGAAGATTGGGTTTATTTAATGTTGCGCTCCATATTCGGTCTTTCTTTTTAAATTCTATATAATCACGCGAAGTAGGTCGCGTGGTTATACTATCACCACGATTTTTTAGATATTCAAATTCAACATTGATTTTATTATCAGATAATAATTCTCTGACATCCGTATCTAAGTCAGAACTATTGGCGTCAATAATAATTGGAGCATTAAAATTTAATAGGGTCTTTTCAGTCTTTGGTTTTACATCAGCAACATATAAACCACCTGTAATTGCGACTAAAATAAAGAATGGGGCCAATAATGTGGCAGCGAATAGGTGTAATAAGGTGATTATATTTCTTGCTTTTATTTTTTTCATCATTCTGATCCAATAAATTAACACATAAGACTCTAATAATAATTATTATTTGCCGCAATTAAAATTAAGAAACTAATGTTTGAGGCGAATGGCTTACTTACTCTGTTGAGTTTCACAGTCTATAATATTCTGGTGATTAATAGCATTATATAATATATGATAATTTTCTAAGAAATGATTATTGAACAAGAAGAGGCTATTAATTTTGAGAAAATTAATAATTCAGAATTTTTCTGATACCTTAATAATCATATGTAAAATTTAACTTTAGTATATAAAAAGCTAATAGATGACACAAAACAACGCTATTCTGGGGTTTATGCTATCTGTTTTAAAATCAATCAAGGTTAATATTGTTAATATTTTTACTAAAGGTTTAAAAATTAACCTTGTAAATTAATTCTATGGTTAGGAAACTAAGGCGGGTATTGTTAATATTTTATCATTAAACAAGCATTATCAGTAACAAGATATGGTTGTAAATCACATGATCAAGAAAAAACTCGAGCAGAAAATTGTGCGTCGTCAATTCTTGTCATTATCCTCCGTTGAGGATAATAATGACATTGTCGTTGAACAAGAAAATCAAAACAAAGCAATAAACGAAGACACTGCATCTAATAAATTAGAAGTGGTGGATGATAATCAAGGCGATGAATCTCAAAAAACTAAAGAGACTTCATTTAGAAATAAATTTACAAGAAAGCTGGGCTTAGGCGTTGCTCTTCCATCAACGGCATTATTAGCAGCTTGTGATCCCGAAGACGTGATTGATGCAATCACTCCAATACTTGATCCGACAACGCCGCCGCCGACACCACCTGCTCCGACACCACCTCCGGCGGCCTCTCCGGCGCCTCCTACAACATTGTCTGCTCCATCTAATAATGCGGAAGCATCAAGGTTTTTACAAAATGCTCAATTCTCGGCATCATTCAGTGAAATGAGAGATTTGCGTGCAATGGGGTATGATGCTTGGTTAAATCAACAATTAGATAGACCGATTGAGCAAACTGCTGTCGCTAGACTGCAAGAGATTGGATATGAAGACGATCCGGCTAATTCTGTGCAAAATGTTGAATTACCTTTTCACAATGTTATGTGGAGAGAGTTATTTTCGGCTAATGATGCTGTTCGTAAACGCCTGGCATTCGCATTGTCACAATTTTTTGTAGTCGGTAGTGGCTTACGCATGCAATATTTAAGCATTGGCTATGCTTATTATTGGGATATTCTAAACAAAGGTGTTACGGGGAACTTCCGTGATCTCTTGGAAGATGTTACATTATCACCTGCTATGGGTAGATATTTGAATATGCACGGCAATAGAAAAGGTGATCCTGCTTCAGGGCGACTTCCTGATGAAAATTTTGCACGTGAAATATTACAATTATTTTCCATCGGTCTAATAGAATTAAATCTTGATGGTACACCAAGGCTTGATGCTAATGGTAATGAGATTCTCACCTATTCAAATGATGAAATTGTTAATTTGGCTCGTGTTTTCACAGGTTGGGCATGGGATGGTGTTAATCGTACTAGATTTTCTGATCGTACGCCTGATTTTGCTAGAACACCAATGACGCATGACCATACGGTACAATTTCGCAGTCAAGGTGTTAGATTTAGACAAGATGAGCATTCTCAATTAGAAGCGAATTTTCTAGGAACAACGGTTCCAGCGAATACAGATGCGCCAACGTCTCTCACAATTGCTCTTGATGCAATATTTGAGCATCCTAATGTTGGCCCTTTCTTTGGCCGTCAAATGATCCAGCGTTTGGTTACCAGTAATCCTAGCGCAGGATATGTTCGCAGAGTGGCCAGGGTGTTTAATAATAACGGCAGCGGCGTAAGAGGTGATTTGCGTGCAGTATTTATTGCTATCTTGACAGATAGGGAAGCCGTTCGCGCGCCAGATTTATCAAATAATGTATCAGGAAGATTACGTGAGCCATTATTGCGATATATACAATGGGGAAGAACTTTTGGGTTCAACTCTGCAAGTGATGAATGGGCGATTGGTTTGTTGATAAATCCAAGGTTTAACTTTCGACAACGCGCATTGGGTTCACCTTCAGTATTTAACTTCTTCCGTCCAGGCTTTACACCTGCTGGTACTGCGATTGCAGATAATGATCTTGTAGCGCCAGAGTTTCAATTGTCGAATGAAGTGACAAATGTTACTTATCTTAACTTTATGCGTTTAGCCATAGAAAATAGATTTGGTACTGACATAAGAATTAATTATGAAGATGAGATTGCAATTGCCGATGATGCACGCAGATTGGTCAATAGAGTAAATTTATTACTTACCGGGGATCAACTATCTAATAGTACGCGTAACAAAATTGTCACTGCTGTCGAGTCGATAGCAATACCAGCCACCAGCCCAGAAAATGCATTGGCGAACAGAGTAAGAATTGCAATATTCTTAACGATGGCTTCTTCTGACTATTTGATTAAAAAATGAGATTGAAACATGAATATAAGTAAAATTAAAGATATTAATCGTAGAGCATTTATGAAACGTAGCAGCCAATTGGCTGGTATGGGAGTAGCGGCACCTTTTGCTATGAATATGGCTTTGACGTCTCAAGCAGCTGCTTTCTCTGCGCCAGGGAATGACTACCGAGCATTGGTTTGCATTTTCTTAGAAGGGGGTAATGACCATAATAATATGCTCATTCCTGTGGATAATGCAAATTATGATATTTATCATACAGCGCGTGGCGGTGGTGCTGGTCGTAGTGCTGGTGGTATTGCTAGAGCACAAGCCGATATTATTAACGGTAGATTAAACCCAGCGGGTAATCAACGACTAACCAATGATGTTGAATATGCATTGGCGCCTGAAATGCCATTGCTTAAGCAATTATTTGACGAACGTCGTATGGGTATTCAATTAAATGTGGGTACTTTGGTACGTCCATTAACGGGGCAAGAGTTTAGGGCGATGAATGGTACTGGCGCTAATGTTCCGCCAAGATTATTTTCGCATAATGATCAGCGTTCTATTTGGCAATCATCGTCACCAGAAGGGGCTTCTTCTGGTTGGGGTGGAAGATTGGCAGATCTAGCGCAATCAACTAACACCAATACATTGTTTACGGCGATTTCTCCCTCAGGCAATTCCGTTTTCTTAACTGGACGTGAAGCCGTAAATTATCAAATCACTACTGGTGGTGCGATTAGATTAGAAGTAGCAGCGGGCAGAAATCTGTATAACTCAAGAGTGGCATCTGATATGCTTCGAGAAATTATTTCGGATCAACGTGATAATATTTTTGAAGGGGAATATAATAGAGTTACTGAACGTTCTATAAGTTCAGAAAATGTATTTAATAGTGCGATACGTTCAACAAATATCAATACTCAATTCAACCGTCGCGGTAACACCAGCAATATTGCAGCCCAATTACAGGTTGTAGCACAAACAATTGCGGCGCGTAGAGCATTGGGAACACGCAGACAGATATTCTTTGTGACCATGGGAGGTTATGATGTGCATAATGACCTTATAGAAAATCATGCTGAATTATTGCGCGAATTAGATTTCGCTATGCATGCTTTTTATCGTACAACCGAAGAGTTAGGTGTTGCCAATGAAGTGACAACATTTACAGGTTCTGATTTTGGACGCGCACTTGCTTCAAATGGTGATGGTTGTGATCATGGATGGGGCGGCCACCACTTTGTAATGGGTGGGGACGTTCGCGGTGGACGCTACTTTGGTGAAGCACCAGAAATATCTCTTGATGGGGATGGGCAAGTGGGTCAAGGTAGACTTCTTCCTACAACAGCCGTTGACGAATTTGGCGCTACTTTGACACGCTGGTTTGGTGCTAGCAATTCTGACTTAAGAGATTTGTTCCCTAATATTGGCAATTTCTCAAATACAGATCTTGGGTTTATGCGCTAAGCAAAATAGCATATGATTTCTCTGTGATAGATAACGCATAGAAACAATATCATTTTTAATGACCTCCCTTCTTAATTGAAGGGAGGTTTTTTGTATCTGCATTGAATAGGACTATTCTAAACTGGTTACGCATCCAATTGTTCCTGCTGTATTGCTACCACGGAATGATAAACCACTCATAGTATGAATATAGCGATTATAGCTAAAGCACAATATATCAATTTAAGATTAATTCTAAGTTATGTTGAAAAATTGCTAATATATAGTTTGTTAGAGTTTTGTTAATGCCTGATTATACTACCAGTTCATATGAACTCTAGGATGGTTAATAACGATGAATGGAACAAAAATTATTAAGGGTTTATTATATTATTCCGATGAAACTTCCTCATATAAATTCTAGCTTATCCTAATCAAATATTAACAGCCTATATTCTGTTAGGTATTTATTAAATTATTTAGATTGAGTTAATTTAAGATTAATTCTGAGGTATATTAACGAGATATTATCAAAAAATATCCTGTTAAAAACTTATTAAGATATATTAAAATATTATTTATTTGTTCAAAAATTTATGAACATTGATTAACTTATAAAATTCCCCTTATTAAAATCACTGTAGTTAAATTAAGGATAATTTAATATGATCTATAACTAATAGAGAATAAGATTGTATACTATTGTTTTATTGTATTTTATTAGTAAAATATTTTGTTAATAAATTATTAATATATATTAAGACTATTTTGCCAAAATGGTAAGGTTTTTATATTTTTGTTTATACTATTCATATAATAATCAACATATTAAAATCTCAAATTATAAAATTTATATGATTCTAGAAATATTAATAGAACAGATAAACGCTGGAATATTATCTTCCAAACAACAAAATAATATATATTTTTGATTTTGTTAAATTGATTTAAACAAAAATTAACCATTAGTTTCTATTGAATTTATTAGCTTTTTAAAAGGTTAGATAAATGAAGTTACTCAATAGAAAACTCAGAACAAAATTATTCACCGTCTTACCAATATTGGTAAGCGCAGCATTATTACCGAGCGGTTTGAATGCTGAAGTCCTTGAAAAGGGTGAAGATGGTAAATGGCAAACTGTTGAGCAAAATCATAGTAAAAGTTTAGCCAATTTGGCTGAAAACAGTCAAGTTACAGCGAGCAAAAAGCCACTTAAACTGATAGCTGATGAAATAAAACAAGAACTCTCTATAGCAGAACAAAATATTTCAAGTCATAATATACCGACAAAGACCAAGTTTAAACAATCTGTGGTTCTCCACAATATAGACCAATTTGATATTGCGCAAACAGTCGAACTCCCGCAAGAAATTGAAATTATCGGTTTAAATGCTAATTTAGAACAAACCCAGAATTTTGCCTCTAAAGGCAATAAGAGCGGCAAGGATAAGCGCATTGCAGTTAAGAAAAGCCGTAAGAAAGTTCGTTCCATAAAAAATAATATAAAACACGCAACACAAAAGCGTGTTGCAAATAAGATTGCACGCTCAAACAGAAGAGCAAGCACTGATATTTTTTCTGGTAATTTCTCAAAACCATTAAATCTAAGTGCAAATGCAGCACTAAGACGTTCTGCAGTACAACCTATTATCATAGCTGCTGCACGCCAATATAATGTGGATGTAAATTTGATTGATGCGATAATGTGGCAAGAATCAAGATATCGCGATAATGCACAATCCCATGTAGGGGCTATTGGTTTGATGCAGCTTATGCCTGCAACTGCGCGTGAACTTGGCGTTAACCCTTATGACAATTGGCAAAATGTTTTTGGTGGTGTTGCGTATCTTCGGAGACAGTTAAATCGTTTTGGTGGTAATGTATCGCTAGCACTGGCTGCTTATAATGCAGGCCCAGGTGCTGTTCGTCGTTATCGTGGTGTTCCTCCCTATAAAGAAACTAGAAATTATGTCAGATCAATCCTTTCTAGATATAATAAGAGACAGTTACAAATAGTTAATAATCTATTAAATAGTAGAATTGTTGTTAACCCTTTTTCAAATAGTTCTAGAAATAGTCTTAACAGTAGAAGCCTATTATCCAGCTTTAATTTTGATTTTAATTTTATTGAAGACGGTAACAAAATTTATGATCAGAAAAATCAACGTTCTCCTAAACGTAAAGAAAAAGATAATTATATTAAATTTGCAATGAACCGTTCTGAGCAAATTAACAATTTACCTATACTGCCATATAGAAAGATATAATCATGATTTCATTTAAAGTACCTGCAGCCTTAATGCTATTACTATCCCCTGCTGTGGCCTTTGCTCAAAATGCAGCCAGCCCTGCTGGTTCAGGACCTATCAATAATGCATTGAGTTGGATCCAAGGAACATTATTGGGTAACCTTGCTACCACAGCAGCCGTCATTGCCGTTGCTGCTTGCGGTTTCATGATGCTAACGGGCCGTATGAATTGGCGTTTTGGAGCGACTGTCATTGTCGGCTGTTTCGTATTATTTGGTGCGACCGCTATTGTTACTGGTATCCAAACGACTGCTCAAGGATAATGATGGAATGAGCAGTTTACAAACGGCCCCTGTATTTCGTGCATTAACGCAACCGCAAATGTTTGCGGGTGTGACCTATAATTATTTTGTAATCAATGCCGTTGTAACAACAGAGCTGTTCTTACTAACACGTTCTTTTTGGGCGATATGTGCTGCACTCATTATACACAGTATCGGTTATATATTGTGCCTAAAAGAGCCTAGAATATTTGATCTTTGGATTATGCGTAATAGCAAATGTGGCCGCAGCAAGACGCACCATATTTGGCGTTGTAACAGTTACCGTCCTTGAGGATGCTATGAAAATAAATAAAACAGAAACGTCAAAACTGGCAGCGGCAGAACCCTCGGCGGGCGATAGATTGCCTTATGATGAGCATTTGAATGGGCATACTATTCGTACACGTTCTGGCGATCTTATTCAGATGATAGCATTAGAAGGGTTTCCATTTGAAACTGCGGATAGTGATATATTAAACAACCTATCATCGGCTCGAGAAGTTATGCTGCGCAGTATCGCATCGTCTCAGCTTATATTATATTGCCATGTCGTGCGCAGGCGCGTTGTCGCTGAATTATCAACACCGCAGCCAGATGGTTTTGCGTATGAGCTAGATAAGCAATGGCATGAACAATTGGCGAGCCGAAATCTCTATGTAAATGATTTGGTTTTAACCCTAGTTCGTCGTCCTGCTAAAGGTAAAATTGGTATATTGGAGCGGGCTAGTCGCAAATTACGCGGTATTGTGAGAGCAAGCGCAGAAGAATTGGCTGCACAAGATAGAGCATTGCGTGATTTAGATGCTGCACGGACAAATTTAATGGCATCTTTGGGCCGTTATGGACCGCGACTATTATCTCAATATGAAAGTGATAAAGGCAATAAACATTGCTCTATGCTGGAACATCTCTCGGCTTTATACAATGGTGATAGCCAAGCCGTTCGTCTGCCTGAGAGCGACCTTGGTAATTATTTGCCTTATAAGCGCGTTAGCTTTGGCGTCGATACGTTGGAACTCAAAGGCACAACACAAGGCTCAAGCCGATTAGGCGCAATTCTGTCAGTGAAAGAATATCCCGCTGCCACGGCGCCAGGGATAATGGATAATCTATTGCGGTTACCGCATGAATTAACACTATCAGAAAGCTATGCATTTGTGGATCGTCAGATTGCCGATGAGAGAATGGCATTGGCGTTGCGCAGAATGCGCTCTGCATCAGATGAGACTCAAACTCTGCGCAATGGATTAATAGAAGCCCGTGATAATTTAAACTCTGGCGTAAGCGCTTATGGAGAACATCATTTAACAGTTCATATTAAAGCGGAAAGTCAAGAAAAATTGGATAGAGCGGTTGCCGATGTTCAGGCCGCTTTGGCAGACACTGGGGCTATTGCAGTACGCGAGGATTTAAATTTAGAGGCTGCGTTCTGGGCACAATTTCCTGGTAATGATGAATTTATTGCGCGCCGTTCGCTTATTTCAACGACTAATCTTGCTGGTCTTGTATCATTGCACAGCTTCCCGATCGGCAATATGAATGGCGGTCCATGGGGTGAACCATTAACGGTGTTAGAAACAACGTCGAGTACGCCTTATTTCCTCAATCTACATCATGGCGATTTGGGCAATTTCACTCTTATTGGCCCATCGGGTTCGGGTAAAACCGTAGTTTTGAATTTCTTAGTAGCGCAAGCGCAAAAGTTCGGCCCTCGGACTTTCTTTTTCGATAAAGATCGCGGAGCAGAAATTTTCATTCGTGCGATAGGCGGTCACTATGATGTTTTGCGGCCTTCTGTTGCGACTGGGTTTAATCCATTATTATTGGATGACAATCCAAAGAATAGAGCCTTTCTTCGTTCTTGGCTCGCGGTGCTAGGTGCTCCTGAGAGTGGGCCTTTGCAAAATGAAGATGCAGCTATCATAGCCGATGCCGTTGATGCAAATTTTGATCAACCCACAGAAAACCGTCGCCTGTGTTATTTATATGAATTATTATCGGGTGGTAAGCGTCCGCAAAGTGGGGATTTGGCATCACGCTTAGCCCCTTGGGTTGGTTCGGGTGAATAT
>CALDZL010000095.1 GCA_937944295.1 uncultured Sphingorhabdus sp. | reverse complement strand
GTGGTGGTTTTCATACCCGCAAGCGCAACAATATCGCCCGCCATTGCCTCATCAATATCTTTACGATCATTAGAGTGCATCTCAAGGATACGTCCCACTTTTTCCTTCTTATCCTTAACAGAATTAAGGATCGTGCCTTTTTCAAGCTTACCTGAATAAATACGGCAGAATGTTAAAGAACCCACAAATGGATCGTTCATCACTTTAAAGGCCAATGCAGAAAATGGCTCATCATCGCTCGATGGGCGATTGGCTTCGGTTTCACCATCCAATAGCACACCTTCAATCGCTGGAACATCAAGCGGACTAGGTAGATAGTCAATCACCGCATCAAGCAATGGCTGGACACCTTTATTTTTAAAAGCACTGCCGCAGCACACAGGAACAAAGCTCTGGTTCAATGTGCCTTTACGGATTAATGATTTCAGCGTCGGAACATCCGGCTCATTTCCTTCGAGATATTGCTCCATCACATCATCATCTTGTTCAACGGCAAGTTCGATGAGCTGCTCACGATATTGCGCAGCCTCATCGGCCATATCCGTTGGAATTTCACCATATTCAAATTCGGCACCTAGACCATCATTTTTCCAGACAATAGAACGCTGGTTCACCAAATCAACTAGGCCAATCAAATCTGCTTCTATACCAATTGGCAAATAAAGAACTGCAGGAGTAGAGCCCAAACGGTCAATGATAGATTGCACGCAATATTTAAAATCAGCGCCTGTGCGATCAAGTTTGTTAATAAAGCACATACGCGGCACACCATATTTATCAGCCTGACGCCATACGGTTTCAGATTGCGGCTCTACACCAGCAACACCATCAAAACAAGCAACCGCACCATCAAGCACCCGCAAAGAACGTTCTACTTCAATGGTGAAATCCACATGTCCTGGTGTGTCGATAATGTTAATGCGATGCTCTTCACCCTTACCATCATCAGCCGTCCAGAAACAGGTGGTAGCCGCAGAAGTAATAGTAATTCCGCGCTCTTGCTCTTGCTCCATCCAATCCATGGTCGCAGCACCGTCATGCACTTCGCCAATTTTATAAGATTTACCAGTATAATAAAGTATACGCTCTGTTGTCGTGGTTTTACCTGCGTCAATATGTGCCATAATGCCAATATTACGATATTTTTCCAGTGGATGGCTGCGTGCCATGATAAATACTCCGTATATGCGATGGCTCATGCCATCAAGTTGCGTTAGACCTTAGTTTCATAGGCCCTATAGTGAAAGGGGCCAGATAATGCCAGCCCCCAACAATTTATTTGCCACATTATTTTCAGGCGGCAGGAAATCTAAGCCACCTGAATATCAAAATGATTACCAGCGATAATGCGCAAATGCACGGTTAGCATCTGCCATTTTATGAGTGTCTTCGCGCTTCTTAACTGCATTACCGCGGTTATTAGCGGCATCCATTAGCTCACCTGACAGCCGAGCCGCCATTGTTGTTTCGCTACGGCCACGGGCTGCACCAACCAACCAACGAATGGCGAGGGCTTGCGCACGCTCTGGACGAACATCAACAGGCACCTGATAGGTTGCACCACCAACACGGCGAGAGCGAACTTCCACTTGCGGCTTGATATTGTTTAAAGCATCGTGAAATAATGCCAATGGTTCTGTCTTTGCTTTTGCTTCAACAGCATCCAATGCACCATATACAATACGCTCTGCTGTAGATTTCTTACCATCTACCATCAAATTGTTCATGAATTTTGAAAGTACCTGATCTCCAAATTTAGGATCAGGAAGGACTATCCGTTTTTCTGGACGACGACGACGTGCCATTTTCTATTCTCCTGATTATTTAGGACGCTTAGCGCCATATTTGGAACGGGATTGTTTACGGTCTTTAACGCCTTGGGTATCCAAAACGCCGCGAAGCACGTGATACCGTACACCGGGAAGATCGCGAACACGGCCACCACGAATAAGAACAACGCTATGCTCTTGTAAGTTATGGCCTTCACCAGGAATATAGCTAATAACTTCGCGTTGGTTGGTAAGACGCACTTTGGCAACCTTACGCAAAGCGGAGTTAGGCTTTTTCGGAGTCGTTGTATAAACTCTTGTGCAAACACCGCGTTTTTGCGGATTTTGTTCCATAGCAGGTACTTTTGATTTTACCTTTTGTGGCACCCGGCCTTTGCGGACCAGCTGATTAATCGTTGGCATAAAGTCTTCACCTTATATCTAGAAATTCTAGGGTTACTCTGATGATGCGAACCACCACCATTGTTTTGCCTAATGTATTTTCGGAAACCTAATCATAGGAGGTACCAATGACTATGAAACAGAAGCGCGCCCTCTAACGAGGATTCGGGTTTAGGTCAAGAGGTGTAGAGAGGATTAACAATCTATATCTTGATAACCAGCCAAATCAATATCTGGAATCCTGCCATCTCTAGGAGTAATATTGTAAGCTCTTTTATATTTTTTGCCCTTTATATCTTCAAATGATATAGATAGAATATCTTCTTTATATACATCATTTAAGTTTACATAAGATGCGAACTTTATAGTTTGATCCCTATCGATTTTTCCAATTGATAGAGACGGAATATAATAATTCGAGTTTAAAAAACTTATACTAATATTCAGGCACGTATTTCCTTTATTCTCAATAATGAAATTGACAAATTTCTTTCCACTTTTAGTACCTCCTCTTATACTTCTCATTATTATAATAGGCTTCATACGTTCTATTGCTTCTAGGTTTTTTCTCCTTTTATCTAACTCTCTTGCTGCTTGATTTTCAGCAACTTGTGCCCATGCAGCTTTACCTAAATCTTTTTGCGCTTCGACAGAATTTTTCAGCTCTTCAGCCTGTAATAATAAAGCTTCACGACTGTTTTTAAGTTCAACGCCTTGCTGTAGAAAGCCTAAGACAACCCAAAGCAAAGCTAATGGTCCGAAAACTCCCGCTAAGAAGTCACCCCATTCATTTGGAGTCATTTTAATAATTTCATCCCACTGACCACAAACAATCATAATTACAACAAACGCATATATTGACGTAAGTACAAAACCAATCCAACTGTAATGATTAGTTTTATTATCAGGTTTTGAATCTTTTTTATTAGTGGTCATTCAATATTAATGCCATGCGCGATTAATAAATCAACCACGTTCACTAAGCACAGTCTCTTCTATGCCAATACGGTGCCGCAACAAAATTGCATTCAGCACAGAAAATAGGATCGCTGTCCACCAAAGACCTAGCAGCATCGGCACTATAGCGATTTCCAATACCACCACTGTATAATTGGGGTGCGATATAAATTTATACGGCCCTTTTTTCACACGCGGGAAATGCGGTGCGCTGATAATCCGCGTGGTCCACCAACGTCCAATCGATGCCAGCGTCCAAAACCGTAATATTTGCGAGAGGAAAAAAGCATTCAATATATAAGGGTTCAGCTCATGGCCTGGCTTTGCCAGCATCACCATCACAATTATCCAACTGCCATGCAATAGTATAAAATAATGATAATGATCTGCGCCATATTCTTTTGCACCTTCGGATATAAGACGCGCTGTATTGCGCTGCGCATATAGAAGCTCACCCAAACGTTGCGCCAACAGATAAGCAAGCACCCAGAAAACCCATGTTGGTGGCCCATTTAATATTACAAAAATATCAGCCATGCCCTGCTCCTTTTGGATCCAATATACCGACAGCCGCAGTAAAACCTGGACCAAGTGCTGTCATCACAATAGGCTTCGTAGGATTAGCTGCCAATAAATCTCTAAGAACGAATAATATCGTAGGTGACGACATATTGCCATGATGGCGTAGCACCTTACGCGTTACATCTATATTGCCAACCTCATCGCCAAAATAATCATCCAAAGCATCGACGACGCGCCCGCCGCCAGGGTGGCAAGCGGGTTCTCCCATATCAGCGCGAGATAGGCCCTGACTTTCCAAAAACGCATCGCAAAAAGGCGTGAAATCTTGCGTTACAAAGCTAGGAATATCGCGCGCCAATACCAGATCAAATCCCGTGTCGCTTATATCCCAACCCATCATATCGCGCGTATCAGGCCAAGTCTTTTGATCAAAAACTCGGAATACGGGCGCATTGCCCTGCCCTTCTTTTCCGCTTAACACGGCTGCCGCACAACCATCGGCAAAAAGAGCCGTAGCAATCATATTTTTTTTATCAAATTGGCTGTAATCATAGGATAGGCTACATAACTCCAATGCTATCATCAGGATATTTTGACCGCTTCCTGCATCCGCCATTTGATCCGCCAGCCGCAATCCCAATAATCCGCCTGCACAACCATATCCAAAAACAGGGACGGTTTGAATATTCTCTCGAAAACCCATTTCTTTTATCATAGCAGAGGGAATAGAAGGCGTGACTGTACCAGTGGTCGAGATGTAGATAATAGCATCAATATCGGCGGGCCTCAAATTTACCTCATCCAGTGCTTTTTGCGCCGCTTCTTGCGCCAACGCCATAGCGCTTTTCGCATAAATTACGCTGCGTTCTTGCCAACTACGCCCCTGCAAATAATAGTTCGCTGGTCTTGCCAAATAACGATTGTCAATACCACTATTGCGCAATATTTGCTCAAGCCGAGGTGGTAGCGCTATTCCTCTTGCCTGCGCCAAAATTTCAAGCACCTCATTTTGGCTAATCTTATGGGGAGGCAATGCAGTTGCTATGGATTTGATATGGGACACAATTGACTTTCGTTTAATTGCAACTGGTTAATCATTGCATTAATATGAATTTATCCCAATAGGCCCAAAAGCAATAAAATAGCAAAGAAAATCAAAAGGCTGAAAACTATTCCAATACATAAGATGATAAGGCGCAAAAATGTCTGAAAGCGTGGGAGTTGATAGGTATGGCGTATCTGTTTGTATAAATGGATAATAGGAATGATTACGCCCGCTGGAATTAACCAACCCGATAATATACCAATACTGCCAAAAACAGCCAAAGTGATGAATAACAATGTGACAAAACTCATCGAATAAATTGTAAATATCGCATGATCGTAGAAATGATGACCGCGCACGCCCAACATTGCAAGCCAGACAAAGGGTAAAGATATGGGGATTAATATCCATGAAAATTTATAGCCATTGGACTTCATTTTAAAGAGTAAAAAGTCTGAATTTTCATTAATATCATTTATGCCTTTTTGAAGCCTTTGGGCCAATTCTACATTGCCACCTAATGCCTTTTCTAAGCCATCGATTTGTACAATTTCTTCTTGATCTCCAATATCACGAGCAATAGCGAGAGCGCTTGCAAGGCTCGCTAATTTTTGCTGATTATCATTTCCGCCTTCATCGGCAATCTTACCTGCGGCGATATCAGCTTTCACCTGTTCGATTTGCTTCGTAAGTTCGCTCTCGCTTACTTGTTGAAGATTAGTCAATATATTGCCCTGCAGCGCATATTGATTATCGCTCTCTGTAATACTTGCCGCAGAAATAAAGGAGAAGACCACAAACATTAAGAATATAGAAAATAAAAACAGCGCCATCGGCGATATATAGCGCGCCCTTTTCCCCGCAATATAATTACGGGTTAATTGACCAGGTTTGAACAAAAGCATCGGTAAAGTGCGCCAAAACTTTCCATCGAAATGCAAAACACCATGCAAAAAATCATGCCAGAGCGCACCAAGGGACCGATGAATATTTGCGCTTTGTCCGCACTGCGCACAATAAGATTTTTGAAGCAATGCATCACAGTTCAAGCAATGACGCCCAATCTCGTCTATCGCCTTATTGGCAATCACAGGATTATCATTTTGCGTCATAATCTATGCCCTAACGCTATCCCATGGCCCAGTTATCGCAAAAGTATAAGTAGGCGCATAAAGATTAACAAACATAGTCTGCCCATCGGGCGAAAAACAAGCCCCTGCAAATTCGGTTTGTACTTGGCTGCGGCCAAACAAATATGTCTTACCGTCTTCGTTGACCCCGCGCAGATGATTATCAACAATGGCCGTATATTGATCTTCGCACACCATCAAATGACCATTTGGCATCACGCATAAATTATCGCCATAATTATAAAATGCAGGATCATTAGACTCTAAAAATAACGATAATGTGCCTGACGGAATGCTTGCATCACTGCCATCATCAAGCGGGTTCGGGATATAGCGGAAAATCTGTCCATACTTCGCTTTTCCGCCGCTGGTACTCACAAAATATAATTGATCTTCATCCCATATCACGCCTTCACCGCGTGCGAAAACAGCTGCCCCCACTTTATAACCGCGAAGGCGCAAATCATCATTCGGACTTTCCACATTATCAAGGGTAACCCATATCACCTCATGGTCATCACCAATCGTAATTGCCTTATCATCCCAATTACGCGTATCAACCGATTTTCTGTTCTTAAAAGCCAATGCTTGCAACTTTCCGCCTTCTGCCAATTCGCCTTTTACATTGGGAATGAAACGATAAAATAGGCTATCATTGCTGTCTTCGGTTAAATAGACAATGCCCGTGCGCGGGTCCACGCACACAGCTTCATGGTTGAAACGGCCCATAGCTTTTAGCGGCACAGGATCAGCCATCCGATCCATCACAATCGGTACTTCAAATACATAACCATGATCTTTATTAGCATCACCGCCTGCTTTTTCGGTCGTTTCTTCACAGCTAAGCCAGCTTCCCCATGGCGTAATGCCGCCCGAACAATTTCTGATCGTACCATTGAGCGAGAGCCATTCGCGTTCTAATGTATGCGTCTTAGTATCATAAATAAGCGTCGTTGTTCCGCCTGGCAGTGGATAGCCGCGTTCTTTATGGGTATCATAAGCTTTAAATTCATCAGAAGGCTTGTTCCGCAATGCCCCTTCTCTAATCTGGCTAGGCCGCAGCTCATGGTTACGCACAAGAGCTACTTTACCATTACTCATATCGATGCAGCCCATACCATCAGCAGCGTTGGGCACAACATGGCCATCGCTCATCACATTACCCAGCCGCGAAATAACCTTATAAGAAAAACCCTTGGGCAAATCGAGCAGGCCATTAGGGTCTTTGACCAAATTACCATAGCCTAATACTTCATTTTTACTGCCTGTCGGAATTTCGGCGAAGCTTCGCACTGCCAATGCGGCAAGCGCCGCACCGCCAATGCCAACGCCCAATTGTCTTCTGCTGATCTTCATGGCAAATATCCCGTCAATATATTTGATTATGCATTCTCTATTTTAGCTTTATGACATATATTAGCTTTATGACATATATATGATGGCGGCAAACCATAATGAGCAAATAAATATAGCGAATAAGGCAGTCACAGCTTGGCCAACAGCTCATTGGCTGTTAATGGCAGCCCCAAAATGCTGAAAAGTGCAAGAATTAAATATGCGAGATCAATATGAGCGATAAAATGATAAAAACCCGTATAGCCCCCAGCCCAACGGGTGATCCGCACGTTGGTACCGCTTATATCGCGCTGATGAATCATTGTTTCACCAAAAAACATGGGGGTCAAACGATATTGCGTATAGAGGATACAGACCAAGTGCGCTCTACCCGTGCATCCGAAGATATGATTATCAAATCATTGCGCTGGCTGGGCTTTGAATGGGATGAAGGTCCCGACATTGGCGGCCCCAATGGCCCCTATCGCCAGAGCGAACGTAGCGATATTTATACTGAGCATGCGCAAAAACTGCTTAATGATGGCCATGCTTTCAAATGCTATTGTGATGCAGAGCGTTTGGATACAATGCGCAAAGCCCAAATAAAATCGGGCATGCCGCCGCGCTATGATGGCACATGCTTGCGCCTCGATCCCGAAGATCATACCAAGCATGAAGCAGAAAATACCCCCTTTGTTATTCGCCTAAAAATTCCCGTTGAGGGCAAATGTATTGTCCATGATACGATCAGAGGCGATATTGAATTTGAATGGCCCGAGGTGGACATGCAAGTGTTGATGAAATCCGATGGCTTACCAACCTATCACCTCGCCAATGTAGTGGATGATCATTTAATGGGTATTACCCATGTGATGCGCGGTGAGGAGTGGATTAGCTCTGCGCCCAAACATCTCTTGCTTTATCATTACTTTGATTGGGAAGCGCCTATATTGACGCATCTACCACTCCTCAGAAATTTGGATAAATCCAAACTATCCAAACGAAAAAACCCAACTAGTATTCTTTACTTTGAACGGGCAGGCTATTTACCTGAGGCTTTGCTCAATTTCTTAGGCCTATTTGCGCGCGCCTCATCCGATGGCGAAGAAATGATGACCATTGACGACATGGTCAAAGATTTTGATGCCAATAATATTTCCTTGGGCGGCCCTGTGTTTGACATAGATAAATTGGATTGGCTCAATGGGCGTTATTTGCGCGAAAATATGGATAGCGAAGAGTTTTTAGACAAAGTAAAGACATGGGCGCTCAATGATGAATATCTCAAACCCATCGCGGAAATGGCGCAAACGCGGATTACCAAATTATCTGATCTTGGTGATTTGCTCAGCTTTTTCTTTATGAATCGCTTAGCGAACCAGAGCGCAGAAAATCTGCGCCAAGTGAAATTAGAAGAACTAACCCAGCGCCAAATCTACCATCTGGTGCTGATGCAATTTGACGCCGCATCGCTCTGGGATAAAGAAACTATAGAGTCTATTTTGCGCAATACAGCCGAAAAGCTAGACATTAAGCTTAAATTCCTCATCCAAGCCATGTATTTAGCGACAACGGGTTCTATGCAATCGGTTCCATTATTTGATGCCATTACCCATTTGGGACGCGACATCATGCGTCAAAGGCTACGGCATGCTATTGAATGTTTGGGCGCGCCAACCAAAAAAGAAGCGAAAGCCTGGGAAGAATTACTAAGATAAATAGCTTATAATTATCTTAGAATATCCGTGTAAGCGTAAAATAAACGCCCATCGCGCCAAGCATATAGATCAATCCTATTTTGATCTTATATTCGCTCAACCATGCCATGCGTCCATTGAATGCATAGATCGATGCTGCGACAATGATGAATAATATCTGACCCAGTTCAATGCCAATGTTGAACATGGCTAAGGCCCATAATTCATTGCCTTTGGGCAGTCCTATCTCCGATAAAGCTCCTGCAAAACCAAGGCCGTGCAGCAAACCAAAAGCAATAGCGATAATCCACGGATATTCTATCGTAATGCTAGAGCCATTTTTTAATTTGCGCATCGCCTCGACCGCCAGAAAAAATATGGAAAGCGCGATTAGCAATTCTATTGGACCGCTCGGCAGAGATAATAATCCCAATGCGGTTAGCCCTAATGTGATGCTATGGCCCAATGTAAAAGCAGTGATGACCCATAATATTTGGCGGCGCGATACGATCAAAAGTAACGCCAGTACGAACAATAAATGATCCCAACCAAAGATCATATGCTCAATGCCTATACCAATATATGCGCCATAAGCTGCTCCCTCTGGCTTGGATAAATCCAGCACATTATCCGAAGGTCGCAATAGAGAAATTTGTTCTTCCTGCCCTTCACGCTTAATGCGCACAAATACATCGGTTAGAACATTTTCAAGACCATCTATGCTTATGTGGCCTTTGTCGAGCGCGCACTGCATCTGCCAGCTCTCAACGATAATTCCATCAATAATTTTTTGCTGGCTATCATCGGGCAGCTGGCATTCATCTGGAAATTTTGGAAATAATTTCAGCTTTTTACCATTGGTAATCGGCAGCTTCCAAGTAACTTCAATTTGATTATTGGCGCTTTGTTCTATTTCTAAGGCTGCGGGGCGCACTTCATGAGCATAGGCATTTTGCGCTGCAAAACATGCAATTAAGACGCACAAAAACCGCCACATCATGTATCATTATCTTCGATGATTATAGTATAGCCCGATACAAGATCATCCACTTTTTGCGCTTTAAACTTCAGTTGTTGCTGCGCGCGCCATGCATCCCTAACTTGAGGTTTCACCGCTTCAAAATCAGCTTGTAATGCATCATCAACAGTCTCAATCTTAACCAAATGTAATCCAAAAGCGCTGCCAATCGGGCCGCTCCATTGTCCTTGTTTAAGCGCAAATATTGCTTTCGCGAAATCAGGGCCAAATAATCGCCCAACTTCGGCCTGGGGTATAACGGCATAGGAACGCTTTTGAATGAAAGGATCGCCCATGTCTTTCCAATCAACCCCCGCTTGTAATTGCTCTAACAGTTGCTGCGCTTGGCTCTCTATTGCATTTCCATATTTTTCAGGGCTTAAATAGACATGATTAAAACTACGCCTCTCATTGCTAGCAAATTGCGCTTTATGTTCATCATAAAAATTGCGCAATTCACTATCACTCGCTTCTTCTGCTTCACCTTCTGCGCTGATAAGAAAGTCCATTTTTTGTGCTAGGCGGCGGCGCATAATGACATCGCCTTCCCCTAAACCAAGCCGCTGCGCCTCGCGCACTAACACTTCTTCTTTGACATATTGATCGATAATATAATCACGGTCTTTATCGCTAGGTACGCGACCAGAGGTACTGGACCAAGTCTTGCTCAAGCGTTCAATCTCGGATGCGCTTACATTGATAGTGCGCCCCTCGATGCCCTGCCAATCATTCCAAAGATTATGGATGAAAACTAATAATGCGCCCAAAACAATGAAATGGACAATCGGATCGCGCAAATATCGCTTCATAATTTAGCATCCATCAGCTTTTAGCTGGCGTATACCAAATTGGCGAAGACCATGCCCGTTCTTGGATTGTGGCTGGTAATTTTGGATTAGGCGCAACGCCCGCTCTTATCGCATCCCAAGTGGACCAACGACATACTGGGTTTTCCAACACACGCACATAATAAGAGGCGCGTTGATCAGCCTTATGCTCTGGATCACGCCAATAGGTTTTTAATTCTGGTGATCCGCTGTCCGATGAAATGGAGCAATCCTCCAGATTCACACTCGCGCCATTATCGGGGCAACGGAAACTAGCATCGGGTGTGCCATTATCGCTGCATGCGACATCAAAGACTTTTTCATTGGTTTTACCGCCTTCGACCCAGACTTTTACGACCTGCAAACGCTGTAATGGTGCGCTCATCGGATCGCGCATGGCCCAAATGAGAAAATTAGGCGCCTTACCTTCACCGATTAAATCACCGCCCATAGGAACACCGCTTTTATAAGCTTTTGATACCAATTGCGGGTCATCCAAAAGCGATTTGTCATAATCAAAACCAGCGAAGAAACGCACTTTTATACGCGTTCCCGTGGTGGCAAATGCTTCTTTGCGGCGCATTGCTGCAAAAATACTTTCACGGGTATTTTCTTCGGCCCAGACCGCCGCATAACCCGATGCACCCCAGCGCGAGAACCAATTATCAGCATTAGGTTCTAAAATCACCCCTTCCCAGCTCTTTTTGCCATCGGGGGGAACCGAACCACGGCGTTCCGCTGTACCATCAACTATACCAACCTTGGACCAGAAATTTTTCTCATCAAAAGAACCACCCGCTACATGGCTATCGGTAGAACCTATCAGACCAAATTTAAAAGGATTGGTCCCCAGCTTTTCATCCAATAATAACCCATTGGCATAGGCCTCGCGTACATAACTGCCTTCATTTTTTGATTTGATTTGCGATGAGAGCAGATATTCATAAATCCCAAAATCGGCCCATTCATCATTCGGTGATAATGTTGGATGTGTCTCTGATGTACCTTTCACTTGGGTGATCTCAACAATAGGTTCATTGCGCAGACGTTTATCGGCATAGGCCTTGGTGAGTGGCGCGCCATCATAGGTTTCCAGCTTAAACATCTCTCCATCAGAAACATTGCTATTGTGCGGAATAGAGAGCACATCATTGCCGCCCGCTCGCTGATCATCCATCCACGTCCATAAATCTTCTGGGTTAGTCGAATCAAGCGTTGAAAAAGGCAGATCGGGTGCTTTGTCTTTAAACACGACATTGCGGTGCAAATTACCGCCAGCAAATCCGCCGTCCTGACCGCGTGTAACCCTAACCGCTGTATATTCATAAGCAGAAAAAGTCGTAAATTTCCCTGGCTGATTATATTTATCAGCAGCATTCATTGTTTGCTTCCAAACATCTTTGGTTATTTCTTCATCATAAACACCGCTCATTTTTACGCCATTACGGATAGCACCGCCGACCAATGCGAAAGCCGCCAATATTTTGTCATTGTCGGTGCTAAACATATCTTTTGCAATATCGAGTTTCGACAGTTCGGTGCCAGGTGTATTCATGGCAGGCAGATGCCCCAAATAGGCAGCATGATCCGTCACCGCCATAAAGTCTAACTTGGGTCCTTCAAGCGTCAGGTCATAGCCCGATGGATGCGTTATGGTTTCGCCCATACCAAATTTATAAGCATCATCGGGCGTGGTGCGAACATTAAAAATATAAGCATCAAAGCTGTTGCGCGTATGAATGTGCAAATCGCCAAAATAAGCATTACGATCAGCATTGGGTTGCTCATTGCTTCCCGCTAATGCGCTGGTTTCTATATTGCTATCATTTGAACTTTGGTTACAACCAGCCAGCAATGCCACCATCGCAGCGCTTAACATCAATTTTTTCATAACATACTCCCCTGAGGCCTCAGCCAGTTGTAAAGCACGTAAGATATGAATCTTTTGTACGCACCCCATCTCTCTGCACAAATTAATGGCGCAGTTAAATTTGAAATGCAACTATGATTTATGCGCGAAGTGCAACAGCAGCCTCAGCATTGGCTGTAATAAGGGCTTCATCTGGCTCGCCTTTTGGAACAACCCATGAGCCGCCAACGCATAATACAGGATCAAGCGCGAGCCAATCGGGTGCAGTTTGCACATTAATGCCGCCCGTTGGACAAAATAGAGCATCGCCAAAAGGAGCTGCTATGGCCTTGAGTGCGCTGCGTCCACCCGCAGCTTCAGCTGGGAAGAATTTAAAATGTTTTAAGCCCAAATCCATCCCCAGCATGATATCACCTGCATTGGCTGTACCGGGAAGAAAAGGTATATCCGCATCTAAAGCAGCTTTACCAAGATTTTCCGTCAAACCTGGAGACACAATAAATTCAGCGCCAGCATCTATCGATTGGTTCAATTGATCAGGATTTAAAACTGTTCCCGCCCCAACAACAGCGCCTTCAACGCTTTTCATGGCTTTGATCGCTTCTAGGGCGCAGTCTGTGCGCAAAGTAACCTCTAATATATTCAAACCGCCAGCGACTAAGGCCCGTGCAATTGGAACAGCATGGTCAACATTTTCAATTACCAACACTGGTATCACGGGGGCTGTGCGCATGATAGTACCAATTTTATTCATTCTGATGATCCTTTATTATCAAATATCTTGTATAGACTTTAGATAAGCCGCTGCCGCTCCATATAAACCAGGTTCATCATAACGCAATTGCTGAACGGTAATTTGTTCCATTTTTGATTGGAAACGTCCCTTTGCCGAAAAACGCCCACTAAAACCAGACGATGGAATATGATCGACCAGACGCATCCCAAGGCCGCCTGTTAATATCACTTTATTGGCGCCATGCGCTAGCGCCAAATCCCCCGCTATTGCGCCATAAGATAATAGAAACCGATCTAATGCGGCGACGGCTCGCTCATCTTTTCCTTCCAACGCCAGCGTCCATAAATCCTTATCATCCACATCTAGGCGCTCACTTTCCTTAGAAAGCGCATTATATAATGAACGCAGCGCAGGACCGCTCAATACACGTTCAACCGAAACGCGGCCATGCTGCTCGCGCAATCCCTTAAGCAGATTATCTTCCCAACTATCAAGCGGTGCAAAATCAACATGCCCACCTTCGGTCTCGCCGACAAAATAACCATTTTGAGTCACGCTTAAATGGGCAACGCCCAACCCTGTACCTGGTCCTATAATGGTGGTCACACCAAGATCGGCAGGCTGCTTAGGGCCGCAAACATGGCTAAAATGGTCATCGCCTAGAACAGCTACTGTATGGGCCACAGCCTCAAAGTCATTGAGCAATATAAAATCATCAACATTAATTTCTTTGGCCAAATTTGCGCGATGAATGACCCAGCTATTATTCGTAAATTTTATGGTCTCTTGATTAACTGGCCCAGCAATAGCAATCGCCGTTCTGCGCGGCATTGCACAATCAGAACCCTCTTCAATTTGTTTCGCATAAGCATGCCAAGCAAGCGCCAAAGTCGCATAGTCCGCTGTCTTTAATTTTGCCTGACGCGATAAGGAATGAATTGTACCATTATCAAATTTTGCTATGGCAAAACGCGCATGCGTTCCGCCAATATC
>CALDZL010000094.1 GCA_937944295.1 uncultured Sphingorhabdus sp. | reverse complement strand
GAACTGTCCAATATCAAGCACTTCAACACGAATGGCGCTATCATCTGTTGAACCCACTTCATCCAATGTATCAAAATCAACTTCAAAATTACGAAGCTGAAAATCCCCAGGACGCCCCAACTGCTCTTGCAACTGTAATGCACGATCAAGATTACGTGCCCAAACCAGGAAAGTTCCATCATCATCTGTTATCTGAACCGTGTAATCCGTTACCGTACCATCAACAATACGTACGCCGATTTCATCAACGGGCAAGTCTGCATAAGGATTGAAGTCATGTGCTTCAACACGCCATTCAGTGCCTTCTAAAGTTGGGGATGCAAGCACATCTTCCAAGGTTGGTGTTGCAATTATATTACCATCTGCGTCCGTAATATCTGCACCACTTGCAAGATGCCAGGAACCATCCGCGTTTTGAATACCGTAATCTTCAACAACCACACGCTCGTTTACAATGCGCGCCAAATAAGGCGCTTCTTCACGATACTCCAGTGGTTCAGCACGTGATGAAGGCGAGAAGACTTGTTCTAATTGCCAGGTCTGCCCTGAAGCCGTTGTTTGCGCCAACACATCTTCAAGCGTGGCACGCTGGATTACATTACCATCTACATCCAGAATATCAGCGCCACTGTCCAATTGCCAAAAACCGCCACTGGCGTCTTCGACATAAATTGCGCGGTCAGCCAAAATGGCATTATCACCAGTGCGATCTACCAATACAGGTGCTAACTCGCGGGTCAGTTCCAGTGCTTGCGACCAGGCACCAAATACAGGCGCTGCATTTTGCACCAGCTGGCGCAAATTGGCTGTATCAAGACTATCAGCAACGCTATCTACAATCGCTCCAAGTTCAAAGTCATTGGAAAGCGTAATACCAAGATTGGTAATCGAACCGATGCCTTTAACATCTGTACGTGCGCCACTCGTTGCAATGGTTCGCCCTGTACCACCCTCGGTACCTGCATCACGGTCACCCAGCAACCATTCAGCGATACCGTTTTCGCCACGGAAAATCGTATCAGAACTATTGGTTTCAAAGACCGCATTGAAAATATTATTGGTACTGCCATCTGTTCGTGTGAAAGTTCCGCGTTCAGTCAGCGTTGTGCCTTGTGGCGTTTGGAATGGCTCGTCTTCCGTTCCAAGTTCTTCGCCACCGATATTAATGGATAGAATATCAACCTCAGCAAGTGTGAACAGCTCGCCATCATCCGTAAAGCCATCCTGATCCAAATCACGCCAGACGCGCAGGTCTTCAAACACATCGTCGTTTAGATTAATAATCCCGTCTGAATTACTGTCGTATTCAGCCAATTCTTCAAAACCGGAAACCCCTGGCGCGCCGAAAAGTTCAGTAATATCATCAATACGGCCATTGCCGTTTTTATCCAGCGCCAGGAAACCATCATCACTGCTGACCCAGCCCGTACTTTCTGCAAAGAAATCCCCATCCAGATCAAAATGCACACCCGATTGGCTTTGTGAAATTGTCTCAATGCCATCCCCATCCAGATCCAGAATAAGTGGGTCATCCACCGGGCGCCAGCGAATAAGCTTGGCCAGATTAAAGGCTACATCGATATAAGTGAAAACGGATCCCCACGCCGCGTTAAACAGCGAGATGGTAATCCCTTCATCCGCGCGGTCACGCGGCAGGAAGATGCGGAAGGTCAGTCCAAGGTCACCTGGAGCAACACGACCGAATTGTTCATTGGAGAAACCACCAAAACGGTAGTTTTCCACAACCTGAACGCTTTGGAGAATGTCTCCGCTCCCATCTCCAAATATACTGCCTAAAGAATTATTTGCTCCATTCAGTATAAGGTCAGCAATGGCATTATAAACGAGTAATTGCCCAGAATTACTTGTTCCATAAAATGTTGTCCAGTTGAAGAAATCAATTGCTAGGCCGCCATCACCTGCAGGAATGCCTGCTATGGAATTGGAGCCGCCGACTAAAGGCAAGCCAAAAATCTGTAGAATATCATTGGGTCGTGCGTCTTGAATAAATGTACCAGGCCAAAACCAAAACACATCAGAGTTCTCTTGTGGATTATCAGGATCGTAAAACTCATCTGAAGTTATGGTATCCTTATTTCTCTGACCGTCAATAGTATCACCATAAATCTGACCCGCAAAAGAAGTGTTAAAAAGAAAATCCCGCCCCTCACCACCAAGCGTAATGGCACCCGTGCCGCCGAGGGTGATTACATAGTCGTCACCTGCTCCGCCGTCGAGGGTTAGGCGAAGATCTTCCTGCGCTATCTCACTGTCAGGATTATCAGGATCAACCTGTTGACCTTGGGCTATAAATTGAGCATTCAGACCTAATATGACATCATCACCTAAGCCACCATTTCGCTCCCCAACGCCGCGTGCAATCAACCAGTCATTGTCATCCGTACCTTCTGTTTGTGTAAGATCAAAGCCCAAGCTTGACAATATAGCCAATGTAAAAGCCTCAGAGCTGGTATTTCCTAATGTCTCAAGCTCGTCAATTGTATCATAAACAAAATCAAACACCGGATCGAAGATTTCTGGAAATGCATCATACAATGCTGCACCTGCTTCAGCTCCCTTTAGAGAACCTAAAAGCCCGCCAGCAATAGCACCCAAAATAGGAGCCCAAAAACCACCAGCACCCCTTAATGCAAAAGAAGTACCAACAATACCGATAGCGGCACCAGCCAAACCACCTGCCGTTTCAAAAATGTATTCAACCCATATTTTATTGGCCGCAGAACGAGCTTCTTCCTCTGACAATTCCGGATTATTCAGTTGTTCAGATGCATTGGCAGCCGTCACGCCGAACGAAAGGATATCACCGATAATGCCTGCCTGACGAGCAGCTTCAACAGCAAGTCCCAGAGCCGCAGTGCCGTAAAATTTGTTGAAACCCGGAGACGAACCGTTGGTTTCTGGTACCTCTGCAAGTCGTTGTGAAAAACTGTCTTGCGGGATGTCATTATTGTCAAAGTAAATACGGGTATCTTCCCGATTATAAATTACTTTATGTGAAGGCGTTACACCAGCTGCGTTGGATGCCTCATCGAGGCGTTTTATTGCAGATAAATAAGTATCAGGATCAATGCGCTTGTCATGCAATAGGTCATTTATAAACCCGAAGGTGGAGTCGCTATTGTAGAAATTGCCTTTGTATGTTGCGCCTTCTACCCGACTGGCACTCTGATTTTTTGGGTCAAACGTATTACGGCCATCAAATGTATTCAGGTCACCATCATTTGATATGACATTATAAAGCTTCCCGTCATTAGCGTTCAATTCAATGTAACGCTTGATGGCGATGTCTCCCCCTTGTCCGCTTTTAATATCGCCGTTGGGAAGTGCTGGATTATAGCGCGCTCTATCGATGGTGGATATAGGCTGGTCGTCAACGATCAAACGACCATTGGCTCTGTTTTCATCAATCCAGTTCTCAAGAGTCGGTCTATCAAATAACCTTGGGTCAGCACCCAACGCTTCGTCAATGACCTGTTGTGTCAAAACGGTTTGGCGACCATTGGCAAATAAAAGGTCCAGATTGTCCGACTGCACCAGATGCACCAGCGCCCCATTATCGATCACATTGACGACGTCACGCATCCTTCATCTCCCAACCCGCCTTGAAACGGCGAACTTTGTTATTAAGCCTATATTCGTCCAGAACTTTCTTTGCCTCCGGGGCATCCAAATCTGGCACCTCGCCCCTGGCATAAGACAACACTAATTGCTTTGAGGGTTCCTTGACCCACGCCATTTGAGTAGGAAGCCCTTGTCTCAACCAGTAGAGATCCATAAAACTTGAACCCACATCCCCATATTCGGGGAGGAACTCTTCCATTCTATCAGGATTGGCTTTTTGCCGTTCGGCCAGATCCTCAAAATAATAATAAACATCCGGCTGGTTTCGGATGAGTTTGGCCAGTTCAATCTCTTCCTCAATGCTCATCTCACGATAGTCTTCATCGAATATATTTTTTTGGTCGACACCCTGTTCACGGGCGCGCTTAAATATTTCAGCATACGCCTCGTTATATTTTGTGAACTCATCCCACCAAGGATGCTTAGATGCCATTTCTTTCCACCAATCATTCATCACGCTGCCCTCCCATATAAAAGCGGCGGCGCGGCTTGTTCCGCACATGGCAGTAAACTGCCCCGCGCGCGCCGCACCACTTTATACGTGGTGCCTGTGGCGCGGTCTCGGTATGCAGCCACGCTCGGAGATCGCATCCAAACGAGACATGAGAAGAAGAGCCGTTCAGGCGTGCCACTCTCATCGCCTCTTGTTCTCATGTCCCGTTCGGCGCTACGCCCCTCATCGCCTCTTGTTTCGCCCCGGTAAATTGTGTCCGAATTGTTGGTCTCAAACACTGCATTGAAAATATTGTTGGTACTGCCATCTGTTCGTGTGAAAGTTCCGCGTTCAGTTAGCGTTGTGCCTTGCGGCGTTTGGAATGGCTCATCGTCTGTACCAAGTTCTTCGCCACCTATATTGATGGATAAAATATCAACCTCGGCAAGTGTGAACAGCTCGCCATCATCTGTGTAACCGTCCTGATCCAAATCACGCCAGACGCGCAGGTCTTCAAACACATCGTCGTTTAGATTAATAATCCCGTCTGAATTACTGTCGTATTCGGCAAGTTCTTCAAAACCGGAAACCCCTGGCGCGCCGAAAAGTTCGGTAATGTCATCAATACGACCATTGCCGTTTTTATCCAGCGCCAGGAAACCATCATCACTGCTGACCCAACCCGTACTTTCAGCAAAGAAATCACCATCCAGATCAAAATGCACACCAGACTGACTTTCGCTAACCGTCTCAATACCGTCACCGTCCAGATCAAGGATCAACGGATCATCAACTGGTTGCCAGCGAATTAGGCTGGCAAGATTGTAGGCTACATTCGCAAGGGTTGCAATCGTTCCAAAAACCGACAGAAATATCGAAATCTGCACGCCTTCACTAGCACGATCATCAGGTAAAAATATACGGAAAGATAGACCTAAA
>CALDZL010000093.1 GCA_937944295.1 uncultured Sphingorhabdus sp. | reverse complement strand
ACATCGTCATTACCGAAAATATCGCGATTATCCTCTGTTCTCTGACGTATTTGCACTTGTGTTTCTGTGCGCGTAGTTTCGGAATAAGAAAAATCGGCTGATAATTTTAAACGGTCCGTTGCCTGCACTTCAACCTCAAGGCCCGTGCCAATATATTCTTCATCACGCTGCACAAATTCACTCGCAGCTTCTACACGTGATTCCGTTGTGAACTGTTGCAGCTCACCATTAGGACCCAAGATTAAGTCAAAATCAAGACGATTGGGATCGCCAGGACCATCGATACGGCGCGTTTCTGATAAGATCAAATCATTGCGGCGCTCGGTAAAGATACGATCCGAATATTGAAAATCAAGATTGATACTAACATCTTTATTAGGTGCCAATTGCACCGCACCAAAGAAAGCATCGCGATTGTCATCGGTGATATTTTGGCGGAATGCAAAACTGTTACGCGCGATAACAAAATCATCTGTCACCGTACCATCGCGCAAACCTGCAATTGTCGTGCTGCTTGTATCGCAATTGCCATCATCAAACACACCATCGCTGGTATTTGTAGGATCAAGCACACAGGCACGAATAGTATTGCTAACATTAGCTTCTTGCTCAGGATTGGTCGTCACATTGCGCTGATAACCCAGCGAGATACCAACCTCACCCTCGCCAACTTTAAATTGGTCGATATAGCTGATAGTACCACGATAGCCCAAATCTCTGAAACGCTGGTCGCTAGCAATATCATTATTATCAGGGTTATAATTCAGTTTAAATTGTGCCTGTAATTGACGCTCACCAACCTCCAGAGGCTTTACTGTTTCAAGTTGAATTTGCCCTGCGACGCCGCCCTCAATCAAGCTTGCAGATTGCGTTTTATAAATAGCAACTTTGTTAAATAGCTCTGATGGAAACTGGCTAAAATTGACCGAACGATCACCGCTGCCATTGGTTGCCAAACGACCATTGATCGTCGTTGAGCTTAAAAATGGTCCCAATCCGCGAATGGATATTTCCGTTGCCCCGCCCTGTTCACGGTGCGAGGATGCGCCTGTCAATGTTTCGAGCGCCTCACCAATGGAAAGCGCTGGCAGATCACCAATTTCATCCGCCGACAGAGCATCAACAATCAGATCATCATTACGTTTTACTTGAATGGAGTCTTGGATAGTCGCCCTTATACCTTCAACAACAATTTCCTCTTCCTCTGACTCTACTTCCTCTTGATTCTCTTGCGCATGGACATGCGATACTGTCAGCGCCATTGCTGTCCCAGCCAGCAAAAACCCTACACTGCGCGATACTCTTTGCGAACGCAAACTTCTTAATTTATTCTTCATTTTGATGATCTCCCACTAGTCCCTTTTATAAGGTTGGCGGCAGTATACCTATTTGTCAACCTATAAAGCATACCTATTTGTAATATAATACATACCTATATGTTTAATTACATAATACCAATATTAACACACCCCATTTACCGATCATCAAAGATTAATATGATATTATCTATTTGCTACAGATGTGTAGTTTTTAATTTCCTATGCAGCGCTATATTATATCTCTATGTTGCATTTAAAGAGGAATAGATTCGGCCAAGGAGTGACAAAATGAGCATAGCGGAGGCGGAGGTAACAGACGAAAAAGTTGATGATGCATTTATTGTTCGCGCCTTGAAACAGGCGGATATGAATGCATTACGGCTGGCGCTTTACCATCAAACAGATGATGCTGCGTTGGCCGATATTGAGGTGATTTCTATCCCCGTAAGAGGCGGTGCATTTGAGGCGCGCGTCATTCACCGTGACCATCATGATATAATCCGCGAAAAAGCAGCGGCTTATCTATCAGACCCCAAAAGACAGATTAAACCACCTCCCTCAGTAGAACAAGCAAAACCGCTTATGGAATTATTCCAAGGCCGCACTATTGATGATGCAGCCTTTGCCTTTGGTTATGAAGATTTGGGCTTTGCCGATGTTCCGCGTGATCGGCCGTGGAAGAAAGAGATTGATCCCAAAAAATTAGATAATTTTGAGGTCACTATTATCGGAACTGGCTTTAGCGGCATCGCAGCGGCCGTGCAATTAGATCGGCTTGGTATCAAAAGCACAATGATAGATCGCTATGACGATATTGGCGGGACTTGGCATGTTAATGATTATCCGGAGGCGCGCGTTGATGTGCCAACATTTCTCTATCAATATAAATTTGAACATGATTATCCTTGGAAAAGTTTTTTTGCGACCCAGCCAGAGCTACTCGATTATATCAACCATACCGTCGATACATATGGCCTGCGCGAGCGGATAGAATTATCCACCGAGATTAAATCTGCGCGCTGGGACGAAGCGAATAAGAAATGGACATTGGAGCTGCAAAAAGGGGATGATATTGAGACACGCCAGAGTGATGTTGTAATCAGCGCAGCAGGATTATTCACTACGCCCAAATTACCCGATATTGAAGGCATTGAGAATTTTACTGGGGAAATGTTTCACACGACCAATTGGAATCATGATTTTGATCCAACGGGAAAAAAGATTGCGGTGATTGGTACAGGATCAACGGGCACGCAATTAATGCCAGCCCTCGCTGAAAAGGCGCAAGAATTAACAGTATATCAGCGCACACCCAATTGGATCACCCCAATTGATGGCTATCATGCCAAGCTAACGCCTGAGCAACAGTGGCTTTTTGATACTATGCCTGGCTATCGCAACTGGTTTATATATCAACAGCATGTTGGCGATATTTGGGTGCAAAATTTTCATGAAATGGATCCAGAATGGATTGCCAAAGGTGGGCGCGTGAATGAGAAGAATGAAAAATTACGTGAAAATTTGACGGCCTATATTCACAAGAAAGTCGGGGACAAAGATGGTCTTTTTGACAAATTAATACCCGAATATGCGCCGCTCGCGCGGAGATTGGTAATAGACAATGGCTTTTACGATGCATTAATGAGAAACAATGTGACTCTCGAAAGTGACGGCATCGAAGAAATAACAGCGACGGGTATCACTTCGGTTGGAGGCACGTCCCGCGAATTTGATCTGATTGTGCTGGGAGCAGGCTTTCATGTGTCGCGCTATTTTTGGCCCGTTGAATATCAAGGTCGGGATGGCATTACATTAGAGCAGCTTTGGAATAAAGATGGTGCCCGCGCGCACAAGAGCATTACGCTACCTGGTTTCCCGAATTTCTTTGTGATTTATGGACCTAATGCGCAGGCTAGGGCTGGCAGTTTCCATAGCTGGGTTGAGATTTTATCGCGCTATATTGCCGATGCCATCGCTACGATGATTGAGAAAGATGCATCCACCATAGAGGTTAAAAAGGATGCGTTCGAAGGTTATAACAAGCGCATGGACGAGGCAATGCGCCACATATTGTGGGAAAGCGAGGGACAAGGCGGTTATTATGTTAATGAATATGGCCGATCTGGCGTTAATATGCCGTGGACTATGTATGAATTTTATCAAATGGTGCGCGAGATTGAACCCGATGATTTTACTATCGCATAGGCTGCATAAATAGGATGGATGAATATGGCACTTAATTTTGGCGATATCTTGGATGCGGTTGCGGCACATAGAAGTGATGCGCCTGCAATAACAGGCGATACAGGCACATTGAGCTGGCGAGAATTTGATGCGTGCTCCAACGCTCTGGCACGGGGACTATCTGCCAAAGGTGTTGAGGTACAGGACAAGGTCGGCTTTCTCTTGTTCAACAGTAAGCAATATCTTGAACTATTATCTGCCTGTTTCAAAGGCCGTTTCATCCACGTCAATCTTAATTACCGCTATACCGCCAGCGAGATAGAATATGTACTTGATAATTCTGATGCGGCGGCCCTAATTTATGATGCACGTCTGTCGCCTATCGTCGATGGCCTGAGCGATAAGATGCGAGAGCGTCTTATCCTGCTGAGTGATGGTGAGGATTATGAGACGCTGATTGCGAGTGAAGATAGTACTCCATTGCGCATAGAGCGCAGCCCCGACGATCAATTCTTTATTTATACAGGTGGAACTACGGGTATGCCCAAAGGGGTTATGTGGCGCCATGATGACCAAGCCCATGTTTTGCTCACGGGGCAGCTTGGTGAGACGAAAACAGGCTATAATATAGAGGATATTATCGCGCGATTGGATGAACCCAAAACATATATTACACCGCTTATCGCATCTCCGCTTATGCATGGTCTTGGGCTAGCCACTGCACTTACCACATTATGCAATGGCGGGCATATTGTGGTGACAGATAATGCAGGTAAATTTGATGCAGACCGTCATTGGAAATTGGTGGAACAGTATCGAATTGACTCCATCGCTATCGTAGGTGATGCTTTTGCTCGGCCATTATTGGAATCGCTCAAACATGGCAATTACGACACGAGCAGCATTAAGGTGATTGGCTCCTCTGGCGTCATGTGGAGTACCGCGCTGAAACAAGAATTGCTCGAATATCTACCGCAAGCTGTGATGTTTGACTCGCTAGCGTCTTCAGAGGCTATGGGCATTGGCAATTCTGTGATGACCGCATCGGGCGTTGCGCCAACAGCGAAATTTAAAGTCAGCGAACATACCCGTATTTTTGATGAAAATGGTAAGGCCGTCGAACCCGGATCAGGACAATCTGGTTTGCTAGCGCGCGGTGGTTATCTGCCGCTTGGATATTATAAAGATGAAGCCAAAACGGCTGAAACTTTTCGTATATTTGAAGGGCAGCGATATTCCGTCCCAGGTGATATATGCACAGTCGATAGCGATGGCACGATCATATTGCTGGGCCGCGGTAGCCAATGTATCAACAGCGGCGGAGAGAAAATTTTCCCCGAAGAAGTAGAGCAAGCATTGAAAGAGCATCCCGATGTCGATGATGCATTGGTGTTTGGTATGGCCAATCCGCAATGGGGGCAAGCCGTTCATGCGGCCGTACGCTGTATGCATGATGAAGCCGATGAAGCAGAATTAAAAGCATATTTGCGCGCAAATTTAGCAAGCTATAAAATACCCAAAAAGATTATCTTTACCCAGCAAGATTTACGCCTTGCCAATGGTAAACCCAATTATGCAACTGCCAAAGCTTTATTCTCATGAAGGCTGCGACAGATATATTTGATCTTACGGATCGGATCGCGATTGTCACAGGTGGTAGCCGCGGTATTGGCCGCTCCATTGCGATGGGTTTGGCAGAACGCGGTGTATATGTTGTGATCGCTAGCCGTAAATTAGAAGCCTGTGAAAAGCTAGCCGCAGAGATACAAGCAGAGGGCGGACGCGCCAGTGCATTTGCCTCTAACGCTAATGCTATTGAATCGGTAGAAGCATTAGTAAAATATGCTGCCGACACATATGGCCGCGTTGATATTTTAATCAATAATGCAGCGGTGAACCCATGGTTCGGACCCATTATAGATTTAGATATGGCGGCCTATCAAAAAACCGTTGATGTCAATATTCGCGGTACATTGTTCGCATCAATTACAGCAGCGCGTATCATGCGTGAAACAGGCGGCGGGGCCATCATCAACACAGGGTCTATCAATGCTCGGCAGCCCGTTGTTGGTCAGGGTATTTATTCGATCACTAAGGGTGCGATTGAAACTATGACCCGATCGCTTGCCAAAGAATGGGCGGAGCATGGCATTCGGGTGAATGCGCTCTTACCAGGGGTGACCAAGACCGATGCGCTGAAAGATATATTCAGAGATAGCGATGAACTACCGTCAGCGATAAAGGCGGGTATTCCGCTGTCACGCCATGCAATGCCAGATGAGATGGTGGGCGCTGCAATATTCCTAGCATCCGATGCTGCTAGTTATGTTACGGGCGAATGCATAGTGATAGATGGCGGATTGACAATCTAAGCCTATGAACTTGCCTTGGTGTGAGGTCGAACATTGGCAGCGATGAAAAGCAAAGCCCCCATAATCGCAATATTTTTTGTGAATAGAGACGTTTGAATAAGGCGCATCTCCTCTGGTGCGGCCCAAAACGCATGCAAAAAGATATTTGCAGCTAGGGTAAACAGCGCAAGCAGTAAGGCCGCCTCTCGTGCAAATTTGCGTCCTAATATGACCAATAGACCGCCGATAATTTCTAAGCCAATCGTTGCAGGAAGCAGCAATGATGTTGGGGTGAGGCCAGCATTTTCCATCATAGCGTGATAGGTTGCCATATCACCAATTTTTGCAAGCCCAGCGAGCAAGAAAAACAAGCCAACCAAGGTGCGACCAGTTGCGCATATTATAGTTTGAACGTTTGATCCCATTTAAATTTCCTTTCTTCACGCATAAAGTTTTGCATCAATATTTTGCATAACCCTTATTATTGTGCGGCCTCAGTTGCGACTTGATCTTTTCCAAAAGAGCTGCGCGCTAAGAATAGAAATATACCAGTGCCTATGCTGACACTGACAGCAATCGTAAGCGCTATTTTTAGCGATGCAGCATCCTGCGCACCGTCTCCTAATATATCGCTCATGACGCCTATTATAAAGGGAGCTAGGCCGACACCAAGCAGGCTGGTGGACAGTCCGTAAATTGCCGTTGCTGTGCCGCGCATCCCAGCGGGTACAACGGAATGCATGGCCGCCGTCATCGGACCAAATCCCAACGACCCAACCAAATTTACTGCAAAAATAGCGGACAGCGCAACAATCAAAGATGGCGTATAAAAAGCCAACCAATATATAGGCGGCAGACAGAGGCTAACCAATAGCGGCAACCATATGAGCCAGTGGATATTACGCGCGACCAATTTAGTGCAAGCAAAGCCGCCCGTAATCGCACCAATTGCTGAACCCAATCCCGTAGCAAGGCCAAAATAGATACCAACCTCAGCCACGCTAAGACCATAAGCGCGCACCAAATAAGCGGGCAACCATTGCGCTACGCCAAATAAGATGAAAGCCGTGCAAGTTGAAGCTAGCACAATCATCAAAAAGCTGCGCCGAGCCAATAATACCGCGAATGTCGCACCGAAACTTAAACCCGTCATTATATCGCTAGCGCCATCCTGCACCCCACGTTTTGGCTCCTTTAGCGTGAAGGCGACCAGCAAAGCAATAGGGAACCCAAGCAAGCCAGCCGTCAAAAAAGCAATACGCCATCCATATAGGCTAGCGATCCAACCGCCACCTGCAAGACCCACGGTGAGACCCAAAGTACCGCCCGTTGCAAATATCGCATAGGCAGCGGGTCTAATGCGGTAATGGCAATAATCAGCCAAGAGCGATTGCGATGAAGGCGTGCTACCTGCTTCGCCTGTTCCCACGACCAGCCGCGCCATCAATAGATGCACAAAATTGGTGGCAGTGCCAGAGATAGCCGTTGCTAGGCTCCACACACTGATGGATGCTATTAATAATTTTTTACGGCTGATCGTATCGGCCAGTCTGCCGATGATAAGCCCTGCGATCGCATAAAAGACAGCAAAGGCAAGTCCCGTGAGAATACCAATCTGCGTATCTGTCATCGGGATTTCAACACGAATATCTTCGATCAATACGGCCAGTACCATGCGATCAACATAGTTGAGCATATTGACCATGAAGAGTAAGCCAACAACATACCAAGTATAAGGGGGTGATTGCACCTTATTGGAAGACGCACCTACAGCAATATTCATAATTGGCTCTCCCACCTATCACAACTAAACAGGTCATAGATGTTCTATATTAATAATTACAGGCGAGCAAGTCTTTTGGCTAAAGTTTGATTTCCCAAATTTGTCCGCTTCTTGGTCGTTCAGTCTTTGCCAGATCAGCCGCTACCGCTAATGAAGTGCCAATATAAAGCGTGGCATCATCAGCAACCGCAACATCATAGGGCTGTGCATCCAATTTCAATTCACTCACAATAGCTCCATTACTGTCTATGCAAATGATGGAAGATTGCTCCAATAATGCGACCCAGATACGGCCCTTACTATCGATGGACATGCCATCGGGATGGCCTTGACCGAAACATATCAAAACATCATGATGCGATAAAGTGCCATCCTGCGCGATCGAAAATTGGCTTATGCGTCCAGCCATTGTTTCCGCAACATAGAGCATCTTACCATCGGGAGAAACCGCCATTCCATTGGGAAATTTAAGGCCTGTTGCTGCGATCTTAACCGATCTATTTGCATCAATAGCATAAAGATTAGCCTTAGCAAAATCCTCACCAGCCGCCATGTCAAACCCATATTCCCCCACGATAATCTGTCCGTTAGGAAGCATTATCGCATCATTAAGCGGCGAATGGCCGCAAGCCTTTAAATCAGCAAACACCTCTCCGTCCGCTCGGATTAAAGAGCGCGCATATTTATCAATCACCAATGCTTCTTCGTCATGCGATAAGATGATACCGCCAAGTAAGGCTTTCGCTTTATAATGTTCAACCAATATATCATCAGACAATGCACCGCTTGCGCGTAATGAAAGCAAGCGGCCATCATACATATCAACAAACCACAGCCGATTTTCATGCCAGCGTAAACATTCTGGAAATATCAAATCATCTTGGATTAATGTTGCTGTAAATCTTGCCATATCAATCGCTATATGGGACAAGCACATTCTGTTTATGTCAAGCGCAAAAAGGAAAACTCCCTTGGCCAGTCCACAAATTCATATGATTATCACTGGCGCAGCAGGAGGAATTGCTGCGGCCACATTAGATAAAATTACCGCGCAATATGATGGTCATCTGGGGCTGTTGGATATCAATACAGAGGGCCTGAATGAAATGGCTCAAAAATATACGCGCGATGGGCTGAAAATCACACCCTATTCCACAGATTTGCGCGATCATAAAGCCACGTCAGATGCTATCCATAGTTTTGGAGAGGAAGCAGGCGGTATCGATATTTTATTCGCTAATGCTGGAATTATGACCGCGCCTGGCCCATTTGAAGTTACGTCCCTAGATGCTATTGAACGTTCGATAGATTTAAATTTCGGTGCTGTGGCTCGCTGCACCCACGCGGCTTGGCCCTATTTAGAAAAGGCAAGCGGCAGCGTGATAGTCAATGCATCTGGAGCTGGACTAAAGCCGCTTGCATCCGATGTGATTTATTCATCATCCAAAGCAGCGGCGATTATGTTCACAAAATCCAGCGCGCTGCGCACCAAAGAAACGGGTATATGTTTTAACGCTATTTGCCCTGGAGTGGTAGATACGCCGATATTAAATGACAGCCGCACAGGGGAATGGCGCGATGAGGTGCATTTTTTCACTCAGCATTTTGAATTAATTCAACCCGAAGAAATAGCCGATGCACTGCTGAATCTGATAGTAGATACATCAGCCAATGGTGAAATTATTGAGATTATAAATCGCCGAAAGACTTGACGATAGTCATTATATCGGACAAATATGTTCTAAATAAATAGGAACTGGCACATGAGCGATACAGCAAAAGAAGCGGACTCAATCTATAAAGATAGTATAAGTGCCGTTATAAAAGATGAGGATATAGCAGCTGCGCGTGAACTTATCGGGCATGAAAAGGCGCATATATTTCCCGAATATCATACCGAAGCCGCTGTGGATTCCATCCGTAATTTTGCCACATCTTATGGCGATAATAATCCGCTTTATGGTAATCCAGATTATGCCGCGAAAACCCGTTGGAAAGGGCAAATTGCACCCGCCATAATGGCTGCTGTCATCAATAAACCCCTGCGCGGTGATCGTTTGCCCAAAGAATTACGTGAAAAAACAAAGGGACTATTCAAAGGCCTGCATACTTTCGTTAGCGGATCAAATTGGACTTGGTATAATCCTATTCGGCCCGGTGATACTATCCATAGTTTTGTGGGTGATGAAGGGCTTGAGGTAAAGGATTCGGAATTTGCAGGACGGACGCTTGTGCGCACAAGGCGCGATGTCAAATTTAACCAGCGCGGCGAACTAGTTGCTATATATCGTACAATTTACATCAATGCCGAGCGCAAAAAAGCAAAGGAAAAGAAAAAATATAGCATCGAACCTGCCACTTGGACCAAAGAACAAATTGCCGAAATTGATGCCGCTTATGCCAATGAAAAGCGGCGCGGTAAGGAGAAGCTATATTGGGAAGATGTTAATGTCGGAGATACTATAGCGTCCATCCAAAAAGGCCCGCTCACCGCTACTGAGGTTATGGTTTTTCATGCGGGTGGCTATGCTTGGAATCCGCAATTTGGGCGTCCTGCTGCATCTCGCATAGCCTCTTTGGACCGTGCAATAGGACCACAAGCTTATGTCCCCAATCAGGCAGGGGTCCCCGATACTGCATACCGCGTTCATTGGGATGATGACTGGGCGCGCGCCATTGGCGTACCAGCAGCTTATGATTATGGCGTGATGCGCGAATGCTGGATGCACCATGCCATATGCGATTGGATGGGTGATGATGGAATAATTTTGAGACAATCCGATACGGTGCGCAAATTCAACTATCTTGGTGACTTACAGAGCATTACGGGAACAGTCACAGGCAAAGATATTCAAGACGGTCAAGCCATTGTTACATTCGATGTGAAATGTACAAGCCAGCGTAATGAAGATACGGCTTTTGCCAATTTCACCGTTGCGCTGCCTAGCCGCGATCATGGCGATGCGCATTACCCAGAGGCACCAGAGGAATTAACCCAGAAAATTGCCGCTATATTGGCACGTCACCAAGAGCTAATGTCCGCTGATGCATGATGATAATCTCATGCTAGAGGGTATTCGCGTCATCGAATTTGGCGTATGGGTAGCAGGCCCAGCGGCGGGCGCCATATTGGCCGATTGGGGCGCCGATGTCATCAAAGTAGAGCCGCCATCTGGCGATCCGCAGCGCGGTGTATTCAAAGCACTCGGTCTCAAAGAAGGACGCGTTCCCCCTTTTGAGCAGGATAATCGCGGCAAACGCAGCCTTATCCTCGATATGAGCGATGATAACGCGAATGAAATATTACATAAATTGCTAAAGACTACTGATATTTTTATTACAAATATGCGGCCCGCCGCCCTAGAAAAATTGGGAATTAATCCAGATATTATTTGCGCCCAGCACCCAGAGCTCATCTATGGGCGTCTTACGGGCTATGGGGCAGAGGGCGAAGATAGCAATCGCGCTGGATATGATGTTGGTGCCTTTTGGTCGCGTGCGGGCGTGCCAACCCGCATTGTTCCGCCTGATACGCCGCCGCCCAATATCCCGCCTGCTTTTGGTGATCATATGACGGCTATATCGCTGGTGTCAGGGTTAATGGCTGCTCTGTTCAAACGCGAACGTACGGGCAAAGGCGCTCTGGTAGATACGTCCTTGTTGCGCACTGGCATCTACGGCTTAAGTGCTGATTTTTCAATGCAAATGTTCTTTGGCAAATTAATGCCGCGAACATCCCGCGAAGAAGCAGAAGCACCTCTTGTCAATTGTTATCAGGCAAAGGATGGCAAATGGCTGTGGTTGCTTGCAGTTGAATCTACGCGGCATTGGCCTAATCTTCTGAAAGCTCTTAAGCGAGAAGATATGGCAGACAACCCTGATTTCGCAACAGCACGGGCGCGTTATAAGAATAAGACGAAGCTAGTAGCCGCCATTGACCAAGAATTGATGAAATATGATCGCGCAGAATGGACGGCACATTTTGATAAACATGATGTATGGTGGGCTCCAGTGCAAACGGTTGAAGAGGTGATCCGCGATGCACAAGCGCAAGCTTCTGGAGCATTTTTAGATATTCCAGGCGGTGATAATGAAGACACCATAGGCGGAATATCCAGCCCTATAAGCTTTAACGGCCAGCACCCCAAAGCAACTGGTCCTGCTCCCGCACTAGGGCAACATAATGATGCACTGTTGGATGATATTAACAAAGATAATTGAACATTGGCCTTTTTACTGACTATATAGGATTTAACTGCTCTGGACATAAGACTGGCTAAGAACGCTGTCCACGGCCCATTCAATCAATCCTGTCTCTCCCATATCTGTACCCGTGATAAGCAAACGATGATATAAAAGACCAGAGAGCATATCCAATATCCAATCCGCCGAAATATCTTTGTGCAGCTCGCCCCGTGTAATAGCGCGCTCAATAATGAGGCGTGTCGACTCCCTGCGGCGCTCGACCAACTTGGGCAATAGACCCTCAAAATTCGGATCATTGTGCGTTGCCTCAACCAGTGCGGGCATCGCCTTGCCCCAAATGGAGCGCCTCAAGATTTTAGAGAGCCTATCATAGCTAAATATCAAGTCAGAGCGTACATCACCAAGGTCAGGTACAGGCGGATTTGGTCCAAGCGCTGCGTCAAATGCTGCTAGTGCTAGATCGGGAACATTACGCCAATATCGATAGATAGTGGATCGCGCCACCCCACAGCGTTGTGAGACCAATTCAAGCGTTAAACGGCGATAGCCTACCTCGCTCAGCAAATCGATTGTTGCACCCAAAACAGCGGACATAGTGCGCTCCATTTGCATTGTCTTTGGCGCTCTTTTTTTCAACATATCTGCTATCTTTATTTATCACTCAAATGGCCTAATCATCTATCCTAGGATAAGCAAGAGATAGTCTTGAAACCTTAAGACACCACTTTATTAAAGTTGTCATATAGATCAAATAATTCAATAAATATTTTTTATCTACATAAAAAATGCAAGCATAATTATGGCATAAACAGCCAATTGGCAAATTTTTTAAATAGCTTTTTTCGTAAGATTCTGTGGGTTTAATTGATAAGTTAATAAAAAGGTTCACAAATGAAAAAAATTGTTTATAGTAAAACAACATTCTGAAAGCTGTATTCGCCAGGGGACAAGATTAGCGGCTTTGCAATGGGTTCGATAGGCGTATCGCTGGTCGGATGTATTTTTCCCTAAAATTTTAATTAAACCAAAAGAGGTTTTCTTGCTATATTTAAAAACGACTGCATCCTTTGCGGTCATCGCAACATTGAGTGCTGCACAAGCAGTCGCTCAAGAAACAGAAACTCAAACAGAAGAAAGTGAACAAAGAGGGGTTCAAGAAATTGTAGTCACCGCGACAAAACGCTCTGCAGATTTGCAGGACGTTCCCGTCGCCGTTCAAGCATTGGGCGCTGAGTCATTAGACCAATTGGGCGTTACTATATTTGATGACTATCTGCAGCAACTCCCTGGCGTTACAGCTGGCGGTGGCGGTCCTGGTCAAAGCACGATTTATATTCGCGGCTTAGCATCCACAACGCCAAATCTAACAACTGCTGGCGTTGCGGGTCTCGCGCCCAATGTCGCGCTCTATCTGGATGAGCAACCTGTATCACAACCTGGTCGTAACCTTGATGTTTATGCCGCTGATCTAGAACGTGTTGAAGTATTATCTGGACCACAAGGCACATTATTTGGTGCATCCTCTCAAGCTGGTACAGTGCGTCTTATTACGAATAAACCAGTGCTTGGCGAATTCCAAACCAAAGTGAAAGCAGGTATCTCTTTCACCAAGAGCGGTGATCCTAGTCAAAATATCGAAGCCACATTTAACTTCCCGATAGGGGACCGTCTCGCAATTCGTGCCGTTGGTTATTATGACAATAAGGGCGGTTATATCGACAATGTAGCAGGTACGCGCAGCGTCGCCGAAAGTGGTCGTTTCAGAACCGCTGGCACAGTGCGTCAAAATGGTGTCCCCGTCAGTGCGGGCCGTCAAGGTTTCCAAGCTGGTGCCGACCTATCCGGCGTCAACTTCATATTGGCCGATAATAGCGCTCTTGTTGAAGACAATATAAACGATACACAATATTTAGGCGGCCGTATCAGCGGTAAGTTTGAGATTAACAATGATTGGAATATCAACGTCGCTTATGCGCGCCAAGGCCTCGACTCTGATGGTGTATTCTTTGAAGATCCAACATTGGGTGATTTGGAAATCCAGCGTTTTGAAGAAGACAGTATTAGCGATGATTTCAGTAATGTAAGTTGGACCTTAGAAGGCCGTATTGGCGCTTTGGATATTGTTTATACAGGGGCTTATACCAACCGTGACACCAATCAGCGTGTTGATTATTCCGATTATCTATTTGTCGGACAATATTTGCCTTATTACATCTGCGATACAGCGGTTGTTTATCCTGGCAGCGTTGCCAGTGCTCCTGTAAATCCAACCTGTCAAGCGCCTAATCTGTTTGTGAATAGTCAAACCGATACCGAAGTGTTTACGCAAGAGGTGCGTTTTAATACGCCAGAGGAAAACCGTGTTCGCTTAACCGCTGGCGCATTTTATTCGGATCTGCAATTGCGCGAATTAAATGATTTCACCTATCCTGGATCAGAGTTTGTGCGGGGTTCAGATGGTGTAACCGTTGGCTTCTTGCCGAACTTCCCGCTCACCAATATCAATTCACCCTCTGGCACAAATGGGAATGCATCTGCTGGTTTCTTCAGCGATGCAGGGCCTTTTCCTAATGGTGTGATATTTCGCAATGATATTTTACGCACCGATGAACAATTCGGCATATTTGGTGAAGCTTCATTCGACATTGTCGAGGATATTCTTACTTTTACGGGCGGTGCACGTTATTACAATGTTCAGGTTGATTTAGAGGGCAGTGCAAACTCATCCTTCTTTAACCTTGCATCACCAATATTTGGTGCGAACACAAGTGTTGCCCCTGGAATGCGCACAGATGCGCAACTTGGCGGCACCAATATTAGTGCAACTTTCGCCCCTAATAACAGCGTCGGCGCACCAGATGTTGCCGAAGCAGAAGGCGTTATTTTTAAAGCCACTTTGACCTATACGCCCAATGATGATCTACTATTTTATGCAACTTTTTCAGAAGGCTTCCGTCCAGGCCTGTTAAACCGTCCTGGCGGTGCAGCGGGTCCTAACGGCTTTACCGTCCCTTTTGCATTGGATACTGATGATGTCCAAAATTATGAACTAGGCTGGAAAACAGCCTTGTTTGATAATCAACTCCGATTCAATGGCAATGCTTTTTATGTTGATATTAGCGATCTTCAAACAACCATTTTTGATCCTAGTATTACCAATTTATTCTTTTCAGATAATGCCGCCAATGCAGAAATCTTTGGTATAGAAGGTGACATCACAATCGCACCCTATGCAGTGGAAGGTCTTACCATTTCAGCCGGTTTCTCATTTTTGGATACGCAAGTTACTGAAGTGTTGACACCAACCAATGATGTTTTGGTCGGTAGCTCATTGGCCTTTGCACCAAACTTCCAAGGCAATTTAAGAGCACGATATGAATTTGACATATCCAATGATTGGATAGCGCATATCCAGCCGCAACTTACCCATTCTGGGTCTGCTGCTACAGATATTATCGAGATTAATCGCTTGATTTTGGATAGCTGGACCACCGTTAGTTTAAGTGCAGGGGTTAGCAATGAGCGATATTCCATCGAGGTTTTCGGCGATAATCTAACTGACTCCCGTGCTCAAATAAGTGGTAATTTCATTAATGACCGTGCACGTATAACCGTAAACAGGCCGCTTACCGTTGGTTTGCGTGTTTCGTTCACTTACTAGTTAAAATCAAGGAGGGCCGCATAAAGCCCTCCTTTTTCACCCTATAACTTAGGCCATACGATCAACTATTCAGCCTAAATTTGAGGAAACTGATACATTTCATGTCTGATTTGGATATCGAAGAATCGCTCAAAAAGATACGCGACGACATGTATGCAGGACGCTTTGATAACGCCCTTGCAGCTAGTATTACCATTATAAATGAACATCCCGATAATATTGATAGCCTCTACATGAAGGCTGTTTGCCAACGCTATTTAGGACAAAATGAAAATGCATTAAACACTATTGAGACGCTCAAAAACCATTCCCCTGATTTTGGCAGGGCGCATCAAGAAGAAGGCCATATTTACCGCACATTAGAGGATTATCAAAAAGCCCTCACCGCCTATCGCCGGGCTTGTCAATGCAACCCAAGCTTGCAAGCAAGCTTTAAGGCACAAGCAGAAATATTCCAAATGCTTGGCAATGCAGCGGCCGCCAGAGAAATGCGCAACCAAGTACAGCGCATCATGGCCATGCCCAAAGACTTGATCGCTATCTCACACCTTTTATATGAAGGAAAATTAATCAAAGCCGAAAATGCAGCGCGTTATTTCTTGCAGAAAAATCCGAAAAATGTCGAAGCCATGCGTCTCTTAGCAGAAATAGGTTCGCGCCTTGGGATATTGGAGGATGCTGATTTCTTGCTTGAAAGCGCTCTTGTATTTGAACCTGATAATATTCAAATACGCATCGATTACATCCAAATATTGCGCAAAAGACAAAAATTCGTCCAAGCGCTAGAACAATGCAAAATACTCCATGCGCAGGACAAGGGCAATCCTGTATTCCAATCACTCTATGCTATAGAATTGATGCAGACGGGCGATTATGAAAAAGCATTAGAATTATTTGATAGTGTCTTAGAAAAATTACCTAATGACCCGATTACGCTCACATCGCGCGGCCATGCGCTCAAAACTTATGGAGCCCATGACGAAGCAGTGCATTCTTATCAAAAAGCGATCATCGCAGATAATAGCCATGGCGATGCTTATTATGGCCTAGCCAATTTGAAAACCTATCAATTTTCCGATGATGAACTTCACCAAATGCGAAGCCAAGAAAACGGCAATGCATTAACATATCAAAACCGTATTCATATTTGTTTTGCACTTGGCAAAGCCTATGAAGACCGCAAGAATTATGATCTATCTTTTCAATATTATGAAAAAGGCAATAGATTAAAACGCAATCAATCGCGCTATGATGCTGAACAAATGAGCCGCGAATTAGAGGCACAGATAAAGGCTTGCACGCCAGAATTATTCGCCAAGCAAGGCGGCAAAGGATTTGATGCACCAGACCCTATTTTCATATTAGGATTGCCGCGTGCAGGCTCTACATTATTGGAACAAATTTTGGCATCGCATAGCCAGGTAGATGGCACATTGGAACTACCCAATATATTATCGATGGCACACCGACTACGCCGACAAAAACAAGCCAGTAACGTCTCGCTCTATCCTGATAATCTGCACAATCTTGATGCACAGCAATTTTATGACATGGGCGAAGATTTTATTGAGAGCACCCGTATCCACCGCAAAGATGCTCCGTTCTTTATTGATAAAATGCCTAATAATTTTCGCCATATTGCGCTGATAAAATTAATCTTACCTAATGCCAAAATCATCGATGCACGCCGCGAACCTATGGCCTGCTGTTTTTCTGGCTTCAAACAATTATTCGCAGAGGGTCAAGAATTTACCTATGGCTTAAAAGAAATAGGGCAATATTATAGCGACTATGTGCGCTTGATGGATCATTGGGATTCCGTTTTACCTGACGCTATTTTGCGTGTCCAACATGAAGATGTTTTGGATGATTTGGAGGGCCAAGTACGCCATATGCTAGATTATCTTGGCTTACCGTTTGAGCAAAGCTGCATTGATTTTCACAAGAATAAACGCGCCGTTCGCACTGCTAGTTCTGAACAGGTACGACAACCCATTACCAAAGCCAGTATCGATCTATGGCGTCATTATGAAAAAAATCTAACGCCCCTGAAAACAGCTTTGGGGTCTAATCTAGTGGAGAATGCTGCGTGAGCGATACAAATAGTGACAATGATATTTTGTTCGATAGCGATTATGAAACCGATTATGAAGCTGGGCAAGATAATGTAAATCCATTTGGATTGGAGATGCACAATCCAGTCTTCTTTATCAGTGCATTGCTCATCATGTTATTCGTTGTGTCAACATTGGTTTTTCCTGCGCTTTCCAAAGAATGGTTTGAAGCTACCAAATCATGGACATTAGAATATTTTGACTGGTTTTTCGTCATTGCATCTAATATAATTTTAATTTTCTGTATCATTGTAGCGCTATCACCTTTGGGTAAAATCAGGCTTGGCGGTAATGATGCCAAAACAGAATTTGGCACAGCCTCTTGGATTGCAATGCTATTTTCAGCGGGTATTGGTATCGGCATGGTCTTTTATGGCACCGCAGAGCCTATGGCCTATTATACCGATTGGTTTGGTACGCCGCTCAATGTGGAGGCGCGCACCGCTGAGGCCGAGAAGCTGGCATTGGGCGCTACTATTTTCCACTGGGGCTTAACGCCTTGGGCCATTTATGCAATTATTGGTTTAGCTCTAGCATTTTTTGCGTTTAACAAAGGATTACCGCTCACCATTCGTTCGGCGTTTTATCCCATATTAGGCGAAAATATTTGGGGATGGCCGGGTCATGTGATTGATATTTTGGCGGTTATCGCAACTTTGTTTGGACTAGCCACTTCACTGGGTATAGGCGCACAGCAAGCGGCGACCGGAATTTCATTTTTATTCGGTGGAGAGAATACATTAAACTCCCAACTCATATTAATTGCGCTCATTACTGGGCTTGCTATTATATCGGTGGTACGCGGTATGAACGGCGGGGTAAAATTACTTAGTAATATTAATATGCTTCTGGCGGCCCTTTTATTGGCCTTTGTATTCATTGCTGGGCCGACGCTCAATATTATTTCTGGATTTGGCACAACCATCATCAGCTATGCACAATATGCTGTTCCATTGAGCAATTGGATTGGGCGTGAAGATGTAGATTGGTATCATGATTGGACGATATTTTATTGGGCTTGGTGGGTGAGCTGGTCTCCCTTTGTTGGTATGTTTATTGCCCGCATTTCAAAAGGCCGCACGATCAGACAATTTCTATCCGTCGTCCTTGTCATCCCAACGATCGTGGCGATCATCTGGTTCACTACTTTTGGTATTAGCGCAATGGAGCAAGTTAAATCAGGCATTGGTCAATTACCGGGAGGTATCACGGAAATGCCGCTGGTATTGTTTCAAATGTTAGAGAATATGCCAATTCCTTACATTGCCTCAACTTTGGCGATCATATTATTGATCATATTTTTTGTGACATCATCGGATTCAGGTTCATTGGTGATTGATTCTATTACCGCAGGTGGCCGCATTGATGCACCTGTATCACAGCGCATATTTTGGGCTATCATCCAAGGCATGGTTGCAGCTGCATTGCTTGTTGGTGGCGGCTCAGATGCGTTAGGCGCGATGCAAGCAGGCACAATTGCCAGCGGACTACCCTTTACATTTGTGTTGCTGATATGTTGTTATAGCTTGTTTAAAGGGTTGCTATCCGAATATCGATTATTGCAAGCTGCTCCATCACATCCAAATTAAAAATTACCTTTATCGCATTGCAAACATGTGATCCCGCGCCGTCGCCACATATCCACAACTTGCTGGCGATCATCAACGGTAAAGGCAATCTGCTTACCTTCTCCCAATAGCATATCCAATATTTCTTCTTTGATGATATGGTCAGCCCGATAATCATGATCTGCCCGCATTATAATCCGATTAAATATGATTTCATTCCATGCAAACCATGTCTCAGTCACTTTACGAAAAGCTTCATTGCGGCCCGTTACAATTATAAGCTCATAAACATCCGACTGCCAGAGGATATTGTAGAGGCCGACAATAGCGTGATTGGGCATATCATTGCCTATTTCCGCATTAAATTTGGCCCAATCGGGACGCTCTTGGTCAAGATATTTTCGCCGATGCTCTATATCTGCCAATGTACCATCAATATCAAATAAGACGGTTTGTTTTGCGGCCATTAATGTTCACTTAATTCATTACCGCTTAATCGAACGATATGCAGTAAATTGGTGGAGCCTGGTACGCCAAAGGGAACACCCGCCGTCACAATCAGGCGCGAGCCGCTCTTACCCATATCATGACGCAAAGCCATGCGTTTGCTCTTAGCTATCATCTCCTCAAAGGATGACACATCTTTGGTATGCACCGCTGTTGCCCCCCATAATAGGCCCATACGCCGCGCCGTTTGCGCCTGCGGTGTCAGCACCAAGATCGGTACTGCGGTTCTTTCTCTGGAGATACGCCGCGCGGTTGAACCAGATATAGTGAAACAAATAATCGCTGACGTATCAACCGTATTGGCTATGCTGCGCCCAGCCACAGCCAGAGCATCCGACGTGGTGGCATCAGGTTCAATTTCCATGAAATGCACGCGCGCATAATATTGCGGATCGCTCTCTACATTGCGGGCGATACGGTCCATAATGGATACAGCTTCCACGGGCCAGGCCCCTGCAGCTGTCTCAGCCGAGAGCATGATCGCATCTGCACCATCATAAATGGCGGTAGCCACATCGGACACTTCGGCGCGCGTAGGCGTTGGCGCACTAATCATGGATTCGAGCATTTGCGTCGCCACGACAACAGGGCGGCCCATGCGGCGCGCAGCGCTGACGATTTGTTTTTGTGCAACGGGTACGGCCTCGGGCGGTAACTCCACGCCCAAATCACCACGTGCTACCATAACGGCATCGGCAATTTCCAAGATTTCCTCTAAACGCTTAATCGCCGCTGGCTTTTCAATCTTAGCCAATAGTGCTGATTTACCTTCTATCAGGCGTTTAGCCTCAGCTACATCTTCAGGGCGCTGCACAAAGCTTAGCGCAATCCAGTCTGCGCCTTGGTCAACGGCAAAGGCTAAATCGCTACGATCTTTTTCGGTCAAAGCTGCCACAGGGATGACGGCATCAGGAACATTAAGCCCCTTACGATTAGACAGAGGCCCGCCAACTTCAACCTCGGTTTCAATATTGTCTTTGCTAACAGTTTTTACGCGCAGTACCAATTTACCATCGTCGAGCAATAGTTTTGATCCCGCCTCTACAGCTTCAAATAATTCGGGATGGGGCAATCGCACGCGGCTCTCATTTCCCGCTTCATCACGCTGGTCGAGGGTAAATTTTTGCCCCGTCTCAAGCTCAACCTTATCATTTTTAAATGTGCCAATGCGTAATTTTGGACCTTGTAAGTCCACCAATATCGTCGTTGGGCGGCTGAATTTTTTCTCCAACGCACGAATATTGTGAAATAAGGCTTTTTTATCTTCTTGGGCGCCATGGCTCATATTAATACGAAAAGCATCAGCACCCGCGATAAATAATTTTTCAATCATCCCATAGGAATCACTCGAAGGCCCAAGAGTAGCCAATATACGAACCTTGCGGCCGCGGGTTTCAATTTTATTATTCACTAAGATGCCTTTTTGCGATTAAAAATGTTGCACTCACACTCCCCACGCCATAGCCTTGCTCTATCAAAGTTTGAAGCCTTTAATATCATTTGCAGGAAATAAAATGCACAAAAAGATTAGCGATGCCGTAGCGGCGCAAGCATTTCACAGATTGGTAAAACATTTACAGCATAGGAAAGATGTCCAAAATATCGATCTGATGGGCCATAGCGGTTTTTGCCGCAATTGCCTTGCCGATTGGATACTGGAAGCTGATAATGAATGCGGCGGCGCTATGGACAAAGAGCAAGCGCGCGCCATAATCCACGGTATGCCGCAGCAAGAATGGAAAGAAAAATACCAAAGCCCCGCCAGCGATGAACAATTGGCAAGGATGCAAGAGAGCATTGCCAAAAATGCGTAACCCTTGTCATTTTTGATAGTCCTAACTATTATAATCATAGCCATATCTTTTTGGCCCTATTAAGAGATGAGCATCATCAGATTTGATTCGTTTAGCAATGGCCGAGCTATCCAAAATAAGCTCATTAGAATGCTAAGAATATATTAGGAGAATTTCCATGGCCGATGGCGCTATAGCTGCAGATCAATTGCGTTTATTCATTGAAAGAATTGAACGTTTAGAAGAAGAGAAAAAAGGCATCGCCGATGATATTCGCGATGTTTACGCAGAGGCAAAATCCAATGGTTATGACGTTAAAATCATGCGCCAAATTGTCCGCCTTCGCAAAATGGAGACGCATGACCGCCAGGAAATGGATGCGATTTTAGAAACCTATCGTAGCGCGCTGAATCTATAAACTAGCTAACTCATTTCAAGTGTCTGGAAACAATATAATTAGCAATACTAATATACCATTGCTTGTCGCGTGCATTGCAATAGCAGACCAAAGCCCAAAACGCAGCCTAACATAGCCCAAGATTAATCCCCCTATTATTTGCGGGATTATCATCGGGAGCAATTGCAGCAGACTATGATGTTCATAATTAAATATATGGATTACACCAAATGTGACAGCAGAAATATAAAATATATAAGGGAAGCTAGCAGCAAAGAAATTAACTGGCTGAACATCATTCCAATATTTTCGTAGTGCCAATAATGTTGTAAGAATATAGAGCATCGTTATTGATGATGCTGATATTAAGAAATAGTCATAGTCTATATTGTCGACAATCAAATATAGAGATACACAATATGATATTATTGTAGCTAGGATTATAAAGGCGCGTTTGGTTCCTTTTAACCATCCTCTAAATAGTGTTTCCTCTGTCAGTGGGGCTATAATCGAAGCCCATAAAAACATTCCCAAAATTGTTTCATCTTCGAAAATTTCTGGCTCTGAAATCGCCATATATTCTCCATATGGCTCTAAGACTATAAAAACGGCCAAGGTAATTAGAAAAAAATCAAGGCACAATAAAATAAACCATTGTACAACCGAAAGCCTGCTAAACTTCTGATATATAAAAGGTATATATGGCCGTTTCAGAAAAGCAAGAAAATCAGGAACAACACGCCAGATAGTGGCAAACGTCACAATATCTCTATCGTCTTTTAGAGGGTGAATTGTCCTAATGGTCATTATGTTGCAAAACGCGTTCAATTATCTATGGTCATAAATAATGACATGATATAGATAAATTGCAAATAATATAGTCTATGGTAAAAGACAGCATCATGATTATTACCATCATCGAAAGACTGATAATTTATATAATCCGCGCAAGTAGATTTATGCTGACGGGTACGGACATATAAACAGTATCACTCGCGCTTAATAATTAATAAAAGGAAAGTTGGACCATGGCAGGCCATAGTAAATTTGCAAATATCAAACATCGTAAGGGCGCACAGGATAAAAAACGCTCGGCTATGTTTTCTAAATTAAGCCGCGAGATTACCGTGGCGGCCAAAATGGGCACGCCCGATCCCGATATGAATCCGCGTCTTCGTCTGGCCGTAAATAACGCCAAAGGGCAATCCATGCCCAAAGATAATATTCAGCGCGCCATTGATAAAGCCATTGGCGGTGATGCCGAAAATTACGAAGAAATCCGCTATGAAGGGTTTGGCCCTGGCGGCGTATCATTAATCGTTGAAGCTTTGACCGATAATCGCAACCGTACAGTCACCAATGTACGCACAACATTTTCACGCGGCGGCGGGAATATGGGGGAGAGCGGTTCTGTCAGCCATGGCTTTGAGCATGTTGGTTTAATCGTCTATCCAGCCGAAGCGGGTGATGAAGACACAATATTAGACGCGGCCATAGAAGCAGGGGCCGAGGATGTACAAAGCTCTGAAAATGGTCACGACATATGGACAAGTATGGAAGGCCTGCATGAAGTAGCAGGGGCGCTAGAAGGTTCGCTTGGCGAAGCTGGGACAGTGAAATTAGCTTGGCGCCCCTCTGTCGAAGTGTCACTGGACGCCGACAATGCACAAAAATTATTAAATCTTATCGATGCTCTTGAAGAAGATGATGATGTACAAACCGTTTGGGGCAATTATGATATTCCTGATGATGTGATGGCAGGTTTGGAGTAATAATCAATCATGATTATCTTGGGGCTTGACCCTGGCCTAGGATGTGCTGGGTGGGGTGTTATCCGCAGCGAAGGAAACCGCCTAACCTATATCGCCAACGGCCAGATTAAAACCAGCCCAAAGATGCCAATTGCCAGCCGCCTATTACAGCTTGATCTGGAATTGGCCGACATTTTGAAAGAATATCAACCCGATGAGTGCGCAATAGAAGAGGTATTCCTCAATAAAAACCCACAAAGCACGCTTAAACTAGGTCAAGCGCGCGGTGTTATGATGCTCGGTGCAACGCGCGGCGGCGCCAGCGTCACGGAATATTCCGCGCGCCTTGTCAAAAAAACCGTAGTCGGCGTTGGCAATGCCGACAAAGATCAAATATCGGCCATGCTGAAAATTTTATTGCCAGGTGCCAAAGTCGCTGGCCCAGATGCTGCTGATGCGCTGGCCGTTGCTATCACTCATGCGCATCATGGGTGATGTTTCATAAGAACTCTCTCGACAGAAGCGCATTACCCGCTACATTATAATATATGATTGCAAAATTAACTGGTAAGATAGACGAATTGGGGATCGATTTCCTCGTTATTGATGTGGGGGGGGTTGGATATTTGGTCCAAGCCAGTGCGCGCACATTATCCGCTATTGGCTCTATTGGCGAGATCACCTCTATCTATACGCAAATGCAAGTGTCCGAAAATGACATGCGCTTAGTTGGTTTTGCCAGTAAGGAAGAACGCGATTGGTATGTTCTGCTTACCAGCGTGCAGGGCGTTGGCGGCAAAGTCGGCCTTGCG
>CALDZL010000092.1 GCA_937944295.1 uncultured Sphingorhabdus sp. | reverse complement strand
TGGATTCGCGCTCTTCAGCGGTGAAATATTTGACCGTTTCATAATTGAGCATGGCATCGACGCTGCGGCCAATGGCGTGGGTATCCATGGTGTTCATTTCGCGGCGCAATTTGTTGCGCCAATCGGTCACTTTGCTGGTAAAATAGATATAGCCCACCACCACGGCAAGCGTGATGCTGACCAGAGGTGCACCAAAATTAAGACCAAATATGATCATAACCGCTGTTAATTCTATGGCGGTGGGGACAATATTGAACAGCAGAAAATAGAGCATCGTATCAATGCTTTTGGTCCCGCGATCGATGGTTTTGGTGAGCTCACCCGTGCGGCGGGATAGGTGAAAGCGCAGCGATAGATTATGGATATGACGAAAGAGCGTTTCGGCCAATGTGCGCGTGGCTTCTTGCCCGACACGCTCAAACGCAAAATTGCGCAAATTGTTAAATATAATCTGCCCCAAACGCGCTAGACCATAGGCTGCTACCAATGCGAGCAACAGCATCAACATCGCATTTTTGCCGTTTGGCGGCGTCTCGTTCATCGTATCGATAATTTCCCTATAGAAAAAGGGAAGCGATAAAATAGAGGCTTTTGCAGCAAGCACAAAAAATGCGGATATTATGATACGCAGTTTGAGGCGTGGTTTATCTTTGGGCCATAGATAAGGCAAAAACCGTTTCAGCGTTGCAAGTAAATTGGGTTCTATGCCATCATCGGGCGGGTTGAAATATTCTGGTGGCATGGCAACCATATAGGCTGATTTATTGAAATGACCAGCCCAAGCCTGTCCTTATAATACGCGATATAGTGTTTAAAATGTCCCTGTGATGATGAAACGATAGAAAAGGCCTGCTTGGCCTCTAAATTCCTCTATTGTGTCGATTGGCCCATCGCGGCGAGCAACAAAAAATTCTTCGCGGCGGCGTTCGGTTTGATTGAGAAGATTTTGAATTTGCAGGTTCACGCGCAATCCAAACACATCCTTATTCTCCACAAATATTGTGGTGAAGGGTAGGTTATTGGACCCATCTGATAGGAAATCGAGCCGCAGATTATCATTACGCCGACCATCGCGGGCATTAAACCCCCACGCCCAATTGCTGCCCACTATATCATGGCGAAAGTCTATGCCATAACGCCTGATTAAAGAACGGCTTATAGGGCGGCGTATATCAAATATTTGATCGGGAACGCTGCTGGTCTCATATTCTGCACGAATATCGAGTTTTGCCCCTTTCCAACCAATGATGTTATCGAGCAAAAATGTTGAATTTATACCGATATTAAAACGGCGCGCACCATCGACATTGCCCACGGCTTCGCTATCGATACCCGTAGGCACTTGATCGATAAGATCGCTGATGCTCTCGGCTTCTAATGTTAATTTAATAGAACCAGCATCGCCGAGCGATCGGTTCAATTCTATTTCACCAACCCAGCTTTGCGGCGGCACAAGCAGGGGGTTGCCGCTATTGCTATTGCTATTATTGCCAATATCGACAGAAGCTAAGAAAGACCCAAAATTTAACTGGCCAACGCGCCGTTCGATCCGTGCATTAATGTCCAGTTTAGAACTAGGTCGCCATGTCAGAGCTACTGATCCTTTGGGGCGAACAAATGTTCGGCTCAGGCCATTGGCGCCATCTTGCGCTATATTGCTAATCTCTGAACCGATTATGGCTTGTAAATTGACTTTTGATGATAATGGACGGCTGAAGGATAAGGATGCATCACCGCGATATTCTTCGACACGTGCCGATGCATCATCAAGCGGTTCGATTTGAAAGATACCATTACTATCAAGCTCTAATAATTCGCTGGTGCGGTCGAGAAAATTATAGGCCCCTTCCAGCGATAATTGCCAATCATTTTTGTTGTTGCTCCACCGCAATTCACCGCGTAAAATGCTCTCGCCTTCATCTTGAATGGTGTTGAATTGTGATCCTTCTGATGGGCTGCCATCGGTAAATGTTTGCAAAAATAAATTATCATCTGGGCTATGTTCAAAGCGTTGAAAGCCGATTAATTTTAATCGGCCGCCAATGAAATCAAATTCATAATCGCTGTTTATTTCAAAATTAATTTCATCTTCGCCGCCAGAGCGCAATTCATTAAATGGAGCGATACTCGGGCCTGTTATCGGGCTGTCATTATCGCGCCTAGAAATTGATAATGCAAAGGAGCCACCGATATTAAATATAGAGCCGCCATCACCTGTAACGCCATAGGATGCATTGATTGTTGGGTTTTCGCGTCTAAAACGATTATTGCTTTGGCGGATGAATAATATATTTCCATCCCCATCACTGACGATTTCTGGGCCTGCATTACCACGGCGAAATGCGCCATTATTGTTAATGCCTAATATTAATTCGCCTTTGCCTAGAGGTGCGTTAATATTCAGCTCTGCATCTAATAAATTATCGGGCAAACGTTCACGAAATTGGGTGCGCCAACGATAATTGCCGCTAATGCCTCCGCTCTTAGTTACAACATTGAGAACTTGTCCATTGAGTCCTGCAATGGATAGAGATGCTCCATCTAATATCTCTAATTGTATGATTTGTGATGCTGCGAGACGTCCGAGGACTGTTTGCGCATCATTGCTCTTACCTGATATACGTTTGCCGTTGATGAGAACATTTTGTGATGCATTACCAAGACCGCGATCATCGCTTGTGTCCGATATTGAGAAACCTGGAATTTGTTCTACCATATCAATGGCTGTTTGTGGGGAAAAACGTTCAAAAAAAGTAGGGGGATATATTGCTTTACCATCCACTAAGGCAGGAGATATTTCAGCAGAGTTAGTGGCATTGCTTCTGGGAATATCGGTTGATATATCCTCTGCGGTAGGTTGAGGTGTTTCTTGTGCATAGGATGATGATGTAAAAGCGCACATAAAGGCCAATATAGAGTATTTGCATATCCATAAATAATGAAATCTATGCGTCATCAATTGGAGAAAGGGGGGGGTGGCAAACAAAGAGGGATGTTCCTGTTCAGCGAGGTCATTAAATTGTGATTTAACCATGTGCCTATACAATAAATATGCATCAAGACACTGCTTATCGACCAGTGGTGAGCAAAGGAGGATAAATAACATTATCGCAGTCCCTTATATCTTATCATTGAGCAACAAATAAGCCGTTATTATATTGAGCGCAGTATAGGTGATATAGATAAGAATAAAGATGAAGGACTCATGATAGATTAATGCGCCCAATAATATTATAAATTCAAAAATATAGCCTGCATATTTACCAATATGTTGTCCAAAATATAATTTTGTATTTTCGACAAAAGGATGTTTGGATTCCATAACAGCGCGGTGGCATGAAAAATTGATAATACCCAGTAAGAAGCATAATATTAAACCCATTTTAAGCTTTTATCGTGCTATTTTGTATTTTGCTATGACCTCTAACTCGTTGAGAATGACTCTCAAGCGCAACTTTAATCATCGCGATAATGGGGTCAGCTAATGCTAAACCAATAATACCGAATAATGTACCAAATAATATTTGCGCCCCTATTACCAGAGCTGGAGCCAAATCTACAGCGCGCTTGGCAATCATTGGTACGATCAGATAGCCATCGACAAATTGCACAAATAAATAGACGCCTAGTGCAAAAAATCCAGTTTCAATACCGCCAGAGAAGCCCACTAATATGATAAGCACTCCAGAGATGATAGCACCAATATTGGGAAGAAATGCCAATAATCCCGTTAATATGCCAAGGAGGGCGGCCAAAGGCACTCCGCCAATCCATAATAATATCCAAGTACCAAAGCCCTCAACGGCCATACCAAGTAGACGTCCTGCCATTAGTCGGCGTAGAGTGAAACCGATTTTGTTCATATTGCCATAAAATTGTTCACGTTCTGATAGAGGCAGCATCCACGCAACACCGCGTTCATACATGCGTGGTTCTGCGGCTATAAAAATAGATAATACCAGCATGATAGCCATGCTGCCCAATGCGCCAATAGCAGAAGTAACGGCTGCTGTAACGCGGCCTACTGAATTAAATATTTGCTGCCCGAGATTCTCTAAATCTACCGATTCAAAGGCTAAACCAGTTTCTTCAGCCAAGATTCCAATACGCTCTAACTGGCTGATAATTGTGGATTGTAATCTGATGGCCTGCCCGACCAATTCAGATCCAGCAAAGATAATTGTCCATACCAAAAATGCGCTGACGCCCATGATAACAATAGCCAATAAAAGACCGCGAGGCCATGGCAATATTCTGCCCAATAATCTTGCCCCACCATCGAGCATCGCGGCTAATACAAGCCCGCCTAAGATCAGTAAAATAGGCTGTGCCAAAAATATTATACCCACAACAAGCGTTATCATACCAATCCATACCGCAGCTTTTTTTAATTCGGTACGAATCACAGGGTCATAAAATTCGGTAGGCCCAACTGTTTCTGCGCGAGGGGTTTCTTCTGCAGCAACCGTATCTTCATTATTGGTTGTTTTGCGCAATATGACTTCCTTATATGGTTGTCTTTATTATTAAGCCTAATAGCATAAATTTATTTGGTTTGCTCTTCTTTTTTAGTGCGCAGGCTATTTCCTGCCCGACCTGATCGCAAGGAGGAGAACCAAGTAGTGGGGTTTAGAGATGTCGTACCATCAACTGAAAATGTGATAAAGGATGCGCGTCCTCCGATATTTTCCCATTTGACTGCACCGCCCAAACCACGCGGTCCGCTAACGCGGCTATCGGCACTATTGTCGCGATTATCGCCCATTAGATAATAATGGCCATCGGGAATATTATAAGGACGAACATTATCATTTTCGCTATCACTAGCGTCAATCGTATCCCAATATTTGCCATTGGGTAATTTTTCTCGGACAATGGACACGATACAGTGTAATTCGCCTGTATCATCATATTGCAGAGCATTAGGGAAATCTATTGAACTGCATTCATTATTATCATCAGCAGGCAGTTTTAGGGATGGTTGCGCTTCTTGGGCGATGGGTTTGCCATCTATGAACACTTGACCTAACCGTAGCTCGATTGTCTCCCCTGGCAAGCCGATAACGCGCTTAATATAGTCTTGCTTGCTATCGGGGTGGGTTAATATCACTATATCACCACGCTCAGGCAATCCGCCCCAAATGCGCCCTTCCGTTTCTGGTAGAGCAATGGCCAATGACTCATCGCCTTGGTCTGAGAACAGCCATCTGAATATAGCTGCAGGATTCGGGATCGTAGGGGATACATAGCTCCAACCATAGGGATATTTGGACACAACCAAACGATCGCCCTTTAATAATATAGGCATCATAGAAGGCGATGGGATGTAAAAGGGCTTAGCAACAAAGCTGTGAAATAATAAAATAGCAATGAGCAACCAGAAAAAACCCTTTAATTCATCTAATATAGGGTGTAATTTGCTTTTCTGCTTTTGCGAGGCTTTCGCTTTATCGGCTTCAGGCTCTGTGATATTTTCAGCGGCACTCATACTTTAAATCCATAGTTTTTTATTATATCTTACAAGCTTCGATAATGACAAAGGCTTGTGCCCATGGATGATCGTCGGTGAGCGTAAGATGAACAATCGCCTCATAGCCATCCGGTATCATGCTGTCGAGCCGCGTTTTTGCACCGCCGCGCAAATCAAGTGTTGGCGCACCAGATGGCGCATTGATGACGCCAATGTCCTTCATGAAGACACCGTTACGAAACCCTGTACCCACGGCTTTTGAAAAGGCTTCTTTCGCGGCGAATCGTTTCGCATAGGTCCCTGCTTTAGTATAAGGACGTTTGGCGGCTTTGGCGCGCTCTTTATCGGTGAATACGCGCTTCTCAAATCGCATCCCAAAACGGTCCAATGAATTTTGGATGCGTTCAATATTGCATAAATCTGATCCCAAACCGATAATCATAACCTAATATTCATCGCGCTTCATCCATTAGGCTGCGCATTTTGCGAACGCTTTCCTCTAGGCCAAGGAATATTGCTTCACCGATGAGATAATGACCGATGTTGAGTTCTGCGATTTGCGCAATTGCGGCTATCGGTTGGACATTATCAAAGGTTAGCCCATGACCAGCATGGGCCTCTATGCCGTTTTTTGCAGCCAGTGCTGCTGCATCGCTGATGCGTTTTAGCTCGCTCTCAACACCTGCGGCATTGCCATCAAATCCATAATGTGCATAGCGCCCTGTATGAAATTCAACCACAGGTGCGCCGAGCATCATCGCCGCTTCTATTTGGCGCGGGTCTGCTTCGATAAAGAGGCTTACTCTTATATCGGCATCGCGTAATTTAGCGACATAGGAGGTGAGATGATTATGCTGACCTGCCGCATCAAGCCCGCCTTCGGTGGTGCGTTCTTCACGTTTTTCAGGTACAATGCAGGCTGCATGGGGTTTGTGGCGCAATGCTATTTCAAGCATTTCCTCGGTAGCGGCCATCTCTAGGTTGAGCGGTAAATCCGTTGCATCCATAATTCGCTCTATGTCTGCATCGCGAATATGGCGGCGATCTTCGCGTAAATGCGCCGTTATGCCATCGCCGCCAACAGACGCGATGATCTCTGCAGCTCGCACGGGGTCAGGATGCAATCCGCCGCGCGCATTGCGGATGGTGGCGACATGATCAATATTGACACCCAAGCGCAGGTTGTTGGGGTGCAGATTATGGGTCATTATTTTCTGCTACCTGGTTTTGTAATTTCTATTTCTGCCAATTCTGCTGGAACTTCATCATCGGCATAGGTTGGAAAACTAAGCGATAGCAGTGCATGAAATGGCATATCAAATTTGGCTTTGCCAGCGCTGCGGTCTACTAGGCTGCCTGCGCATATGACAATCCCTCCAGCTGCTTTTACCGTTTCCATGGCTTGCTTAGAAGATAATCCCGTGGTGATAACATCTTCCATGAGCAAGATTTTTTGGCCTTGTTTAATTTCAAAACCGCGGCGTAATTCAAATGCACCCGTTGGCCGTTCCAAAAATATTGCATCACATTGCAGTGCACGACCCATTTCATGGCCTATAATAAGTCCGCCCATAGCAGGGGAAACCACCAAATCAATTTCATTGCGTAGCTCGCGCGGTATTGTCTTTGCCAAAGCAGTGGCAAGGCGGGCTGCACGGTCTGGATTCATCAGAACACGCGCACATTGTAAATAATGAGCGCTGTGACGACCCGATGATAGTAGAAAATGACCTTCTAACAGGGCATTAGCGGCACGAAATTCAGATAAAATTTCTTCTTCAGTCATAAAATTGGGGGGCTTTCTAATATTATGTTATCTTTTATTGGTTTTACCATAAGTGTTTCAAGGCGCAATCCCTCATATGATGTTATGTTTCAAACAACAGCCGCTGTTCATTTTAATATAATGACGTAACGTCATAATTATATCCTAGAGGTTTGAGGGTGAAAGCGTAATATGGTTTATCTGAACATTAGTTATATGAGTTGCAAGAGACGTTTGAAAAACCACTGTAAAAAAATCGACAAAAAAGTGAAAAAAAGCTATTCAAATGCTTGAGGCTTTGAAAATACAAGCCTATAAGCGGCCGCATAATCAGGCACATAAAATATGTTCACGATTTCTTGCAGGGATAGTCTTTATTGTAAGACTGCAAATATGTAGAAGGCCAACACTATGAATTTTAGTAATAAATTATTCTTACTCATTGGATTATTGCTACTACCATCACAACTCTATGCACAGGAATCAACGCATAATGAACAAACCCCAATCGCGGCGCCCATAACACCCGCCCCCGAAGTTCCCGTTGCAAATGACGAACAAGTGATTGCAGATAGTGCAACCCAGGCCTCTGCTGGGCCCAAATATGTACCTATGGATGCTAAAGCTGGTTTTGGAATGCCAACCGATAAAGCGATTGATTTTCAAGATCAAAAAAATGAATTGGGCCAACGCGCTTATTGGCTCAATAATTATATATTATTGCCAATCATTACGGTTATTTCATTATTTGTTTTGGGCTTGCTTTTTTGGGTGGTTGTGCGCTTTCGTCGCAAAGTCAATCCAGAGCCTTCCAAAACAACGCATAATACTATGATTGAAATTTTATGGACGGTTGTTCCTATCCTCATCTTAGTTGGAATCGCCTATCCTTCAATCACTTTATTAGCAAAGCAATTTGAGCCTGCTCCCAAAAACGCAGTTACGGTTAAGGCGATTGGCTACCAATGGTATTGGGGATTTAACTATCCTGACCATGGTGATTTTGAGGTCGTTGCCAATATGCTGAAAGAAAAAGAAGATGCAGTGGAAGGTGAGCGGTATCGCACCGATGCCGATGGCCCTAAATTATTAGCTACCGATAATCGTATGGTTGTGCCTGCGGGTGTTCCTATTCGTTTGCAAACAACGGCTGCTGATGTAATCCATAGCTTTGCTATTCCATCATTATGGTTCAAATTGGATGCTGTTCCGGGGCGTTTGAATGAAAAGGCATTGATGATACCAGAGCCAGGTGTTTATTTTGGTCAATGCAGCGAACTTTGTGGGGCGCTGCACGGATTTATGCCCATTGCAATTGAAGCTTTACCGCCAGAGGAATTTGCCGTTTGGGTGAAAGAGCAAGGCGGAATCATGCCAGCCGATGGCGTTGCAAAAGCCAATGAAGCTGAGGCAGATAATGAAATAGCGGCTCTAGCCGGTTAAGAATTAGAGATAGTGAGGTCAAGAATATGACAACAATTGCTGCAAACCCATCCGATCTTCATGAACATGATGCAGACCATAAGCCTGCTTTCTTTGCGCGCTGGTTCATGTCTACCAACCACAAAGATATTGGGACGCTCTATCTAATCTTTGCCATTTTTGCGGGTATTATCGGTGGTTTGATTTCGGGTATGATGCGCGTTGAACTGGCGGAACCTGGGGTGCAATATTTGGGTGAATGGGCAAGCTGGCTCTCTGGAACAGAGGCTTCATGGAATGAAGCTCTGCACATGTGGAATGTTTTGATAACGGCGCATGGTCTTATCATGGTGTTTTTCATGGTGATGCCTGCTATAATTGGTGGCTTTGGTAACTGGTTCGTACCGCTTATGATTGGAGCGCCTGATATGGCCTTCCCGCGCATGAATAATGTGAGCTATTGGCTTACCGTCGTGGCATTTATAATGCTATTGGGTTCAACCTTTGTACCAGGCGGTACGGGGCTTGGTGCTGGTACGGGTTGGACAGTCTATGCACCGCTCTCAACCAGCGGGTCGGTTGGTCCAGCGGTTGATATGGCTATATTCTCGCTGCATTTGGCGGGTGCTGCATCTATTTTGGGAGCGGTTAACTTTATTACGACCATCTTTAATATGCGTGCACCAGGCATGACATTACACAAAATGCCATTGTTTGTATGGTCAGTTTTGGTTACGGCTTTCTTATTATTGCTTGCACTGCCAGTATTAGCAGCGGCGATAACGATGCTGTTGACAGATCGTAATTTTGGTACTGGATTTTTTGATGCAGCCCAAGGCGGTGACCCTGTTTTATACCAGCATTTATTCTGGTTCTTTGGTCACCCAGAGGTTTATATTATGATCTTACCAGGTTTTGGTATTGTCTCACAAATTGTATCAACGTTTAGCCGCAAGCCAGTTTTTGGTTATCTCGGCATGGCTTATGCAATGGTAGCGATTGGCGTCGTTGGCTTTGTAGTGTGGGCGCATCATATGTTCACTACGGGAATGACCGCCAATGTAAAAATCTATTTCACAGCAGCAACGATGGTCATAGCGGTGCCAACAGGTATTAAAATATTTAGCTGGATTGCCACTATGTGGGGCGGTTCCATCTCGTTCAAAACGCCAATGCTATGGGCTATTGGTTTCATCTTCATGTTCACCGTAGGCGGCGTGACAGGCGTAGTTTTGGCCAATGGTGGTTTGGATGATGCCTATCATGATACCTATTATGTGGTGGCGCATTTCCACTATGTATTATCATTGGGTGCGGTCTTCTCGCTCTTCGCTGGTTTCTATTATTGGTTCGGCAAAATGAGTGGACGTATGATTAATGAATTTATGGGACAACTGCATTTCTGGATATTCTTTATTGGTGTGAATGTGCTATTCTTCCCTATGCACTTCTTGGGTAATAATGGCATGCCGCGCCGTATCCCAGATTATAACTCAGCCTATGCTTATTGGAATGAAATTGCATCGCTTGGTTATGCAATAATGGCGGTTGGCGTTGTGATCTTCTTCATCAACGTATTTTACTCTCTACTCTTTGGTCCAAAAGCGGAAGGCAATTATTGGGGTGAAGGGGCTACAACGTTGGAATGGACATTGTCCAGCCCACCGCCTTTCCACCAGTTTGAAACCTTACCACAAGTGAAATAAACGTCTATGAGATTGCATTAATTAAGGGCAATATTGTCATATAATTTAATGGGCCTGCGGGTCCATTAATTGCATCAGGTATATTGAATGAAACAGGCTTTGACACATGACCATTATATCCCTGCTGATTGGCGGGATTTTTGGGCGTTAACGAAGCCACGCGTGATGAGCTTGGTTGTATTCACCGCCTTATGTGGGCTATTGGCGGCACCGGGCACTATTCATCCTGTGATTGGTTTTACCGCTATTTTATGCATAGCATTGGGTGCTGGTGCATCGGGGGCGCTTAACCAATGGTATGAGGCAGACCTTGATGCGAAAATGAAGCGCACCGAGAAACGTCCCTTGCCCGATGGCCGCATGGATAAGCAATCAGCGCTGCATTTTGGTGTAGGGCTAGCAGCATTTTCCATCTTAATCATGGCCGTAGCTGTTAATTATTTGTCGGCTGCGCTTTTGGCCTTTTCGATATTTTTTTATGCTGTTGTTTATACGGTTTGGCTCAAACGTTCGACCCCGCAAAATATTGTGATTGGCGGAGCAGCAGGGGCATTTCCGCCGCTTATTGGTTGGGCAGCGGTTAGCGGTGATGTTACCATCATGCCGATACTCTTATTTGCGATAATATTTTTATGGACGCCGCCGCATTTTTGGGCCTTGGCATTATTTATGAAGTCTGATTATGGTAATGCTGGAGTTCCTATGTTGCCTGTGGTTGCTGGTCGCCGTAGTACGCGCAATCAAATTTTCTATTATACTTTCCCGATGATTACAGCGGCAATTTCACCTTTTTTATTGGGTTATGTAGGACTATTATATGGTATTACCGCTGTCATATTAAATATAATATTCCTTATTTGCGCTGGACAGGTCTGGCGCAATAACAGCGATGATATAGCGGATATGAAAGCTGAAAAACGTCTCTTCGCTGTTTCAATATTATATTTGTTTATATTATTTGGGGTATTAGCAGCGGATAATATGTTCGGTTTTGCAAAGGTTTCTTATCTATGAGCGATGATCCCAATATCATAAAAACTCGCTCAGTTAATGAAAAGCCAGCGCCAGCAACAATCATGGATGGAGAAGCCAAGATCGTCGGCCGTTTTGATGCTGAACAATCACAGCAAATCAGAGAGCGTCAAAAAGCACGCTCCAATATGATGGGTATGATTTTATTAGGGTTATGCGTTTTATTCTTTGCCATTACGATTGTGAAAATAGGAGTGTGGGGATGAGTACAACCTTATCACCTAATCTTGGCGCTAATCAGCAAAAGAATAATCTGAAAACGGGTTTAATGGCTGGCGGATTGGCCATTGCTATGGTGGGCTTGGGATTTGCGGCCGTGCCTCTGTATCAGATATTCTGTCAAGTAACGGGATTTGGTGGCACAACGCAGCGCGTTGATGCGGCTACTGCATCGAGCGTACAAACCAGCGCAGCCTTTATGAATGTGCGCTTTGATGCGAATCATAGCCGCGCCTTGCCATGGGAATTCAGGCCAGAGCGCAGTGTCGAGCGTGTGGCGGTTGGCGCACGCGATATGTCGGTCTATATCGCCAAAAATTTAAGCGATAAAGATGTGACGGGTACGGCAACATTTAATGTAACGCCCGTTCAAGCGGGTAAATATTTTAACAAGATTCAATGTTTTTGTTTTACGGAACAAGTCTTAAAAGCAGGTCAACAAGTGCGTATGCCTGTGCTTTATTATGTCGACCCAGCAATTTTGACAGATCCAGATACAAAAGATATCGAAGAAATAACGTTAAGCTACACCTTCTTCCCTGTAGACCCAGAGGAAAAGGAAAGCTAAGAGATGATGCAATAATTAAATAGGGAATACGCCATGTCAGGTGCAAATAATCACGATTATCATATTTTACCGCCCAGTATATGGCCATTGGTAGGCTCATTTGCTGCGCTTACTATGTTTGGCGGCTTAGTCATGTGGTTCGCCAAAGCGCCCTATGCTACATTAGTGGGCGGCGCTGGCTTAATTGCAGTATTGTTCACATTTTACAGCTGGTGGGTCGATGTCGTGGACGAAGCGCATGCTGGCGATCATACGCCTGTTGTGCAATTGCACTTACGCTATGGCATGATATTATTCATTGCCTCTGAAGTGATGTTCTTTGTCGGTTGGTTTTGGGCATGGTTTGATTATTCCTTATTCCCGCAACCCTTAATATTTGAAGATGGCGAAGTCACCAATATGTTTGGCCAAGCGGGTGCTGATTTATTGGCGCAATGGCCTCCAAAAGGTATGGAAGTTTTAGACGCTCTTAAATTGCCATTGCTCAATACGCTTATATTGCTTTGCTCTGGTACGGCCGTAACATGGGCACATCACAGCCTCATCCATGGTGATCGTAAAGGATTGAAACAAGGCTTATGGCTTACCATTGGGTTGGGCGTATTATTCACTGCTCTGCAGGTCGTTGAATATATTGAAGCGCCGTTTACAATGGCAGGTTCAAATTATGGCAGCGCTTTTTTCATGGCAACAGGTTTTCACGGTTTCCATGTTTTGGTTGGAACGATATTCTTAATCGTATGCCAATTTCGCGTTTACAAAGGGCATTTCACGCCAGAGCAGCATTTCGGCTTTGAAGCTGCTGCTTGGTATTGGCATTTCGTTGACGTTGTATGGTTGTTCCTCTTTGCTACCATTTATGTATGGGGCGGTTGGGGCGCACCCGTTCATTAATGTCTATTCAGAATAATAATGATATAGAAAGGCAGTTGGCATTATTACCAGCTGCCTTTTTTGGCTATTGCCCTCGGTGCGATGAACGCACATTATTTGATAGAGTTATGATAGGCGGCGGAGCAAATTTTGCTCCAAAATGCACGCATTGCGATTTGGATTATGATAGTTTCAATGTTGGTAATGGGCCAGCGGCATTTATTACATTTCTTATGGGTGCATTGATGGTCACATTGGCCCTGTCGCTGGAATTATCGCTTCACCCTCCCTTTTATGTGCATGTCCTATTATGGGTACCACTAACAATAGTGATGACGATAGTATCATTGCGCGTCGCCAAAGGCGTACTCATAACGCTCGAGTATCGCAACAAAGCCAAAGAAGCCATTTCATCGGATGCCCAAAAAGAGGTTTCAGTGGATGATGAAGATGCGTAACATACCGATTATAGCGACGATCATCGCCCTATTGGCTATTGGCACAATGATCTGTCTTGGATTTTGGCAGTTGGATCGATTGGATCAGAAGCAGGTAATATTAGAAAAATATGGCAATGCCTCTTCATTGGAAGAAATCACCTATCCAACCCTATATGATGGTGAGGATTACCCCTATTATCGCCGTTCCTCGGTTAATTGTTTTGAGGTCATAAGCTGGTCATCGGTTTCGGGTAAAAATGCGCGTGATGAATCGGGTCTGGCTCATATCGCGCAATGCAAAGCAGCAGGTATAGAGGGGATAGTGGCTGAAGTCGCCGTCGGATGGAGCAAGTCTCCAGACAATCCAAAATGGCAAGGCGGTCGTGTCAAAGGCATTATATCGCAAGGACGCGAGCAGCCGATAAAGTTAACGGCGCAACAACCGATTGAGGGTTTGGAAATGTTGAAAGCCCCCACTCCTGCTAATATCCCCAACAATCATTTTCTCTATGCGATACAATGGTTCTTATTCGCATTTTTCGCAACGATAATTTATATATCTGCTGCTCGCAAGAAAATCAGGCAGAAAAAATGGGCCGAATCCAGCGATCTGGCCCATTAGAAATTCTAATAGCATATCTATATCAGCGCGGCGATAATACCATCAGCATTTGACGACCTTCGAGTTTCGGCATAGCCTCTACTTTAGCGGTTTCTTTCATATCTTCTTGGACACGGTTTAACAATTGCATCCCCAATTGTTGGTGTGACATTTCACGGCCGCGAAAGCGCAATGTAATTTTTACTTTATCACCATTGTCGATAAATTGGTTCACCTTTTTCATCTTGACCATATAATCATGGGTATCGATGTTAGGACGCATTTTAATTTCTTTAATATCTTGAGTTTTTTGGCTTTTACGTGCCAAATTTGCCTTTTTTTGTGCTTCATATCGATATTTACCGACATCCAAAAATTTACAGACTGGCGGGTTTGCGTTGGGGGAAACCTCCACCAAGTCTAGGCCCGCTGCTTTGGCCTGCTCTATCGCTTCTTTACGGTATAATGTGCCCAAATTTTCTCCATCGCCATCAATAACAAGTACTTTTTCAGCTTGAATTAGTTCGTTAAAGCGTGGTCCACTTTTTGTGGGGGGCGTGGGTCCACGCCGGGTCGTTGGGGTAGCGATAATCTATTCTCCGTGATTGTTAGTGTAATGTTGGTAGCGATATTGTGACTATTAATAAAGCCTAATGGTTAATAATCCCACTATCGTGCTGTATTGGCAACATAATGGCGCTGTAGAGATTGTTAATGTCCCATGGCGCTATGATTTGCGTCTTGTGCAATCTCTATAGGTTTTAGGTCGCGTTCCTTAAGCCAATTTTTCATCCATGTTATTTCTGCTTCTTGGGCTTTAATAACATTACGCGCCAATTGTTTGGCCTCTTCATCGTCACCATATTCCAATATTATATTGGCCATATCCACGGCACCTTGATGATGCGGGATCATCCCTTGGATGAATGCGATATCAGCATCTTTGTCGATAATTCCCATGCCTTTATGCATACGATTATTAGCCCTGCTATAGGCTTTTTGTGCTTCATTGAGATTTTTATCAGCCGCTTTTATAGTTTCACCTTGCGTATCAATTTCGTCTTTTCTAACTACAGTTCCACATGCTGTAAGCATGAGGGGTAAGAGGATTAAAAAAAGCTTACTCACTCGGATTGGCCTTTTAATGTAATAACCCAAAAATCTGGCGGTGCATTAATACGGATGGGAAATATGCTAGTACCCAGACCAGCACTAATGACAATATAATTATATCGGTCTTTTAAATATCCGCATTCAAACCTTTCACCATAACGTGATACCTGCTTAATAGCGCCGATAAAAGGAAGTTTAATCTGTCCACAATGGGTATGCCCTGCCAATATGACAGCTGTGTCAAATTTAATTTTGGGGGTGACGTCTGGTCCATGCGTCAGTACAACATTGGGGGCTGGAGATAATCTCTTCAGCGATTCTTCTGCTGCTTCAATATCATGATGGCGGGTAAATTCATCATCAATACCGACCATATTAATAGGGCCAATGGAAATAGCCTCATTGCGCAGAACTGGGATATTTGCGTCATTAAACGCAGCAATAAAACCCTCTTCACCTGCCCAATAATCATGATTCCCTAATACAGCAACTATACCCATATTGGCTTTTAAATTTTTAAGCGGTGCGATACTCTGTCCGGCAGTATAATGCTTAGTAGAAAAGGTTTTTTGGCTGATATAATCTCCTGCTAATGCAATTATGTCGGCATTATGTGTATTTACCTGTTCAACTATGGCTGATAATCTTTCTGGTGTCATATCAGGACCAGCCATTTGCGTGTCAGATAATAATATTATTTTGAGTGGGGGAGTATCCTTGGGCCAATCTGGAACAATAACGTCGGCGCCACGGGCAATAGGATCTCTGGTTGCTTCCAGATATCCATATCCCAAAAAGCTCATGATTAAAGTGACAGCAATTAAAAAGTATGAAAATTTGAACATGACTATATATTTCTTTATATTTCTTTATTTATCGTAAATCAGGAGCCGTCGTTTTAGTCAATAATATATTTACGGCTTCATCAACCGTAAGGAATTGTTGCTGTTTTTCACCCAATCGGCGCAGGGCAACTTTGCCTTCTTCAGCCTCACGCATACCTACTACCAAAATATTGGGTATTTTGCCAACGCTATGTTCGCGTATTTTATAATTTATTTTCTCATTGCGTAGGTCGCTCTCTACCCGAATACCAGCGGCGCGCAATTTATCGGCCACTTGGATTGCATAATCATTCGCATCGGTCACAATGGTGGCAACCACAGCTTGCGTTGGGGCAAGCCATAGCGGTAATTTACCCGCATAATTTTCAATCAATATACCAATGAAACGTTCATAGCTGCCAAAGATCGCTCTATGTAACATGACAGGACGATGTCGCGCGCCATCTTCTCCAATATAGCTAGCATCCAATCGATCGGGCAATACACGGTCCGATTGGATTGTGCCTACTTGCCATGTACGGCCAATAGCATCTGTTAAATGCCATTCTAATTTGGGGGCATAAAAAGCACCTTCGCCTTCTAACTCTTCCCAACCATATTCATCTGTTGCCATACCCGCATCAATGACGGCTTGACGCAGTTCTTGTTCAGCCTTGTCCCAATCTTCATCGCTTCCAAAGCGCTCTTCAGGGCGCGTTGCCAATTTGATAGCATATTTTTCAAAACCCAAATCTTCATAAACACGGGCTGTTAATTCACAAAAAGAACGTACCTCATCAACCAATTGATCTTCGCGAACAAAGATATGTCCATCATCTTGGGTCATTTGCCGCACGCGCATCAATCCATGCAAGGCTCCATGCGGTTCATTGCGGTGGCAACAGCCCATTTCCGCCATACGGATTGGTAAGTCGCGATAGGATTTAATGCCTTGCCGAAAAATCAATACATGCGCGGGGCAATTCATTGGCTTCATCGCCATAAGATCGGCCTTGCCAGAGAATATGGCTTCATCGTCATCAGCATTGGGAATTTCGTCGGGAACGACAAACATATTTTCCCGATATTTACCCCAATGGCCAGATTGCTCCCACTGCTTAGCATCCATAAGCTGCGGTGTTTTTACCTCTTTATAGCCAGCACCTTCGATGGCACGTCGCATATATTGCTCTAGCTCTTGCCAAATAACATAGCCTTTGGGATGCCAAAAACAGGACCCTTGCGCCTCGGCTTGAAAATGGAAGAGATCCATCTCTTGGCCCAATTTGCGATGATCACGTTTGGAGGCTTCTTCGAGCATCAACAAATGCGCATTGAGCTGCTTTTTGTTGAGCCAGCCCGTGCCATAGATACGGGTAAGCTGTGCATTTTTTTGATCGCCGCGCCAATAGGCCCCTGCAACCCGCATGAGTTTGAACGCTTTGGGATCAAGCTTACCTGTGCTGGGCAGATGCGGCCCACGGCACATATCAAGCCATGCGCCTTTGCTGTTCGGTTCGCCCGACCAATAGACGCTTAATTCTTCGTCATCGGGCAATTCAGCGGCCCATTCAGCCTTAAAGGTCTCGCCTTCCTTGCTCCATTTTTCAATCAGCCTATCGCGCTCCCACACTTCGCGGACCAAGGGTTTATCAGCCTTGATAATCTCGCGCATTTTTTCTTCAATTACGGGCAGGTCATCCATAGTAAATGGACCGCGTGATTGCGGTGCCATCACGTCATAGTAAAAACCATCATCGGTGGCGGGACCAAAAGTGATTTGCGTACCAGGAAACAGGGCTTGAACCGCCTCTGCCAAAACATGTGCATAATCATGGCGTGCTAGCTCTAGTGCATCTTCTTCATCGCGTGCAGTAATCAGCGCTAATGCTGTGTCTTGGTGCAGCGGCATCATAAGATCGCGCACTTCACCATCAATTTTGGCGGCTAAGGCGGCTTTCGCAAGACCAGGCCCAATATCAGCCGCAATTTGCGCTGGGGTCGTGCCAGCGATCACTTCACGAGCGCTGCCATCGGGTAGGGTTATTTCTATCATATCACTCATAAAATACCGCTAGCCGAGGCGCTGTTCGCTTTCAATAGAAAGCTTTATGAAATATCATCCAATGTGCCTAATAATCACTTTTTATTTGCATGTTGCAGCGTCATGACTAGGCTTGATACTATAGGAGAGCATGATGCCTAAGAAAAATGAAAATGCAGTGGCTCTGGTGGTCGGCGCTGGCGATGATACAGGCGCATCGGTGGCGCGAGCATTTGCCAAAGAAGGCTATATTGCCTGTCTCGTGCGCCGCCCATCGAGCGCTGCTGATTTGGAAAAACTGGCCGATGAGATTAAGGCTACGGGTGGCCGCGCCCATGCGATGCCTTGTGATGCGCGTGATGAAGAGGCGATGGAAGAACTATTTGACCGCATAGAGGCCAACGTTGGGCCAATTGAAGTCAGTGTTTTTAATATTGGCGCAAATGTGCGTTTTAGCATTTTGGAAATGACCAGCCGTGTCTATAGCAAAGTATGGGAGATGGCGGCATTTGCTGGTTTCCTAACAGGACGCGAGAGCGCAAAACGAATGGTGGAGCGCGGCTATGGCAGCATTATATTTACGGGCGCAACGGCGAGCATGCGCGGCGGTGATGGGTTCGCTGCTTTTGCGTCGGCCAAATTTGCACTGCGGGCCTTGGCGCAATCTATGGCGCGAGAGCTTGGCCCCAAAAATATCCATGTCGCGCATGTGGTGATCGATGGCATGATAGATTCGCGTTTTATCAGGGAGTTATTACCGAATTTTGACGAAGTGAAAGCGCGCGATGGGGTTTTGAACCCTGATGATATTGCACAAAATTATGTGATGCTGCACAATCAACCGCGCAGCGCATGGACGCATGAATTGGATGTGCGACCCTTTAGCGAAAAATTTTAGTCAGCTTAGACTTATGAAGAAAATAAATAATCAGAGATTTATCAAAATATTCTCTATATGTTTTCTATTGGCTTTTATCATAGCTTGGACAGAGTTTTTCATATTCCGCACAAGTTTCTTTTGGGCTTTTGTTTTGCTTAGCTTGCTTTTAATTCCTCAAATTATGAAGCACATAAAATGTAAAAATTGCGGACTTTGTCGCAAACATTATAAACACAGTCATGGGTTGAAAGGCCCGTATAATCAATGTCTCCATTGTGGGGGGAAATTATTTTAAATAGCTATCAAGATTGGAAAACATATGCCCAAAACTGTAGATTTTTTGTTCGATTGCGGCGCGCCCAATGCATATTTGGCGCATAAGATTCTGCCATCGATTAGCGAGCGCACGAATATCACATTTAACTATGTGCCGGTGCTGCTGGGCGGGATATTCAAAGCTACGGGTAATTTACCGCCGATGATGCGCTATAAGGATGCCCCTGCAAAATTGGCCTATGAAAATCTCGAGTTTAAGCGGTTTATGGAGGCGCATAATATTAGCGGCTTTCAATTTAATCCTAATTTCCCAATCAATAGCATCACCACCATGCGAGCGGCTATCGCGGCGCAAAATGCTGGTCAATTGATGCCCTTTGTCGATACAGCAATGGCGGCATTTTGGGAGCAAGGCAAAAATATGGGCGATGCGAATATTATCGCCGAAGTGCTGAATGACGCGGGACTGAACGGGGAGGCCTTATTAAGCGCAACCCAAGATCAAGCCGTGAAAGATCAGTTGGCCGCGAATACGCAAAAGGCCATTGATCGCGGAACCTTTGGCGTCCCGACCTTTTTTGTTGGCGGCTTGGATGCCAATGACTCAAATAGTGATATTTTCTGGGGCAAGGAGCGTTTAGATCAAGTTGTAGCCGCTGCTTTGGAATAATGAGCATTAAAATTAAATTTTAAATGTTATGCTAGCGTTAAGCATAGAATAAGTATAAATAGAATTATGGTTTATAAATCTGACAATATCCTGGGTGCTTTTAGTGAGGAGCAAGTAGCAAAGCTTACGGGCCTCTCTCGTGCGCAATTGAGACGATGGAATAAGATTGAATTTATAAAACCAGAGTTTCAAACGGGTGAGAATTCACGCAAGGCATTCACTTATATTTATTCCTTTAAAGACCTTTTAAAGCTTCGTGTTCTCAACCAATTGCGAAATGTATATAGCGTCTCTATGCCCGAATTGCGCCGTGTAGCTAAAGTACTGGATCATCTGGGTGAGCAAAAATGGACATCCCAGAGGTTATGGGTTCACAATCGTAAAGTTGTTTTTGAAGAACCTGAATCAAGTAAAAAAAGAGAAGTGTCCAGCAGGCAATTTGTTGCAGATATCCCGCTTGAGGTTGTTATTTCAGATGTCAGAGAAGATATTAGTAAAATGAATCTGCGAGGCCCAGATGAGATTGGTAAAATAGAAAAACGCAGGCATATCCATTCCTCGGAGAGTGTCTTTGTCGGTACCAGAATAACTGTCTCCGCTATTATTGATTATATTGAGGCTGATTATGATGATGAGGCTATAATTAGAGAATTCCCTAGCCTTACAATCGATGACATTGAGGCGGCAAAGAGATATCTAGCCGAAAAGGTAGCTTGAGCGAAGAAAAGCCAAGTATTCCTTTTTTCACCGACAATGACGTTTCAGACGCAGTTGGTGACTTCCTGTTGGATTGGGGACATGAGTGTAAACGGTTACGCGATGTAATATTAGCGGATTCCCCTGATCCTATTGTTGCAGCCACCTGCCGCCAGAGCGGAATGGTACTTATTACACATAATATTAAGCATTTCAAAACGATTGTAAAAGCACATGAAATTAATCGCAGAGAGGCGGATAGTCTCTGCAGGATTGAGCTTGGTTGTAAACAAATTGAATCAGTTAATAGATTGAGAGCAGCTATCTCTATCATTGAGCATGAATGGAGTCTAATGGGACCAGTTAAGCAAGGGATGAGAATATTTATAGGAAACAATGTTATACGCATTCATAGATGAAAGTTACAGAGCTAAAAGTCAACCTTCCTGGCGTTATTATACTTGACATACCCAGTTAACGATGTATTCTCATCATAGTTCGGTCGATTGATATTCTCATGCCAGCCTTTTTCTTGCCGCGCTTTGTCCATTCAAGCTCAATGAAAGGCAAAAACTCCTCTAGCCGTTTTTTGGACATGCTCTGATGGCACTCCATCTCTATACGGCTAAGTATATCAACTTTACCGTGTTTTGCTTCATATTGCTTCGAGATAGCTTTAAAGTGCTTAACATTGTGGGTTATTAAAACGAGTGAGTGTTGGCGGCAATTGATCGCAACGACTTTATCGGCGGAATTTGATGGCATTACATCGCGGAGCATTACAACGGAGTGACCAGAATCCTTTAAGAAGTCCGCAACGCAATCCTCTACATCGTTGTCGGTAAAAAATGAAATACAGGGTTTTTTAGCCGTCAAGCCGCCTCTAACTGCCATTTTTTGGCAGACTCGATATCTCCGAGTTGAAGATCAGAGAACCTATCGATAATTTCCCCTTCGGAGAAACCTAAGCGTATGTATTCAGCTATTGCTGCAACCGGAATTCTAGTTCCGGCGAAGGTAGCCTCTGATGAGTGGACGTGCCGTTTTTTGACAATCACTCCTACCTCGCCGCCATTACGTCTGTTCATTTTCAGAATGTCGCTTCTTGCATCGGAAGTAACTACTTCTAGTGCTATCTCTGCAACAAATTGCTTGCTCGCTATTTCTCGCTTCTTCCGTGATTCTGGCTCACTAAAAACCACACGCCTATTGCTTACCCAAAGCTTTTGAGAGGTCCATTTATCATCTCCCATATGAGCCAACTCCTTCTCTACACGCTCTAGCTCGTGCATCGGAACGCCATGTATATTTCGAAGTTGGTTTAGAACCCGTAATTTAAGCAAATCTTTGAACGAATAAACATAGGTATACGGTTGCCTAGCGTTTTCGCCGGTTTTAAATTCAGGGCTAATAAAGCCGCGTTTGTTCCATCCGCGAAGCTGGCCTTTTGAAAGTCCAGTAAGATCGCTTACATGTTCTTCGCTGAACGCGCCGATGATATTAGTATTGCTCATTATTTTATCCGGCCTCCTTTTACGCTCATAATAGTGAATTTACTCTGAATCATAATTTGACGGCGTTTGCAAGCCTGACATCAATCGATCAAATGCTTCGCCGGCTTCTATGGGGTTTAGTTCGCCAGCGTCGATTAGCTTTTGAGCCTCTTTTTTGAACCTTTCCGATTGCTCTTCTTGGCTCTCTTGCTTTTCTTTTTTGGGCATCAGATTGCTCTACCAGTTGTTTCATAAGTTAGTCGCTTGCCAATTACACCCATAAGCATAGCGTCTGCACGTTCGATGTCACTATAGCCATTAGCGGCGCGGTTGCTATAACGAAAATCAAATTCGGCTAAGTAGCGGTGTAAATGCTTCTTTTGGCAAT
>CALDZL010000091.1 GCA_937944295.1 uncultured Sphingorhabdus sp. | reverse complement strand
ACGCGCGAGACATAGCTCTCTCGGATCGGTTCATTAATATTGCCATCGCCCGCACCCGATAGGCGTAAAATATCCTCGCTGGCTTCTTCTTCGATAATGTCAATAATATCATCAGCCGTTATCACGCCTACTAGCCTACCTTCATTATCAACCACAGCCGCCGAAATAAGGGCATATTTTTGAAAGCGTAGCGCAACCTCTTCTTGGTCCATATCAATAGGGATTAAGGTTTGCTCGCGCATCATGACATCACCCAATTGAATGTTGCGCGGCGTGCGCAATATCCAACTTAATTGGCATGAACCAATCGGTTTGTGTAATGGATCGACAATGAAAACTTCCCAAAACTCGGTGGTGAGATCATCATTCTCGCGCAAATAATCAATCAATTGCCCGACGGTCAGATGTTCTGGCACAGCCACCAATTCACGCTGCATAATCCGCCCAGCGCTCTCCTCTGGAAAAGAGAGAGCATTTTCTATCGCAGCACGGTCTTCGGGGTCAAGCTGCGCCAATATAGCGGCTTGATCGACTAATTCCAAATCCTCGATAATGGCGACCGCATCATCGCTCTCCATCTGTCCCGTAAGATCGGCAAGCTGCGCAGGCTGGATCAGCTCTATGACATCTTCGCGAACATGCTCATTCATTTCGGCAAGCACATCCGCGCTCAATAATTCGCACAGCGCAGCGGCCAATGGCGCTCTATTATCTGATTCTATTTGTTCAAATAAATCGGCAATATCGGCGGCATGGAAAGGTTGGACTAAACGGTATACCTCCTCATTTTGACGAGTATCGAGCGCTTCAACAATAGAAGAGAGATATTCGGAATCGAGACGATTATCCTCATCCAAATATTGCGCATCATAGCTTTGATGTTCATCGTTGGAGACGTTGATAGTATCTGTCATATATCATCCCCGATCCTGATGTATTGCTATGGAATAAAGCCTCGACAGCTAAATGCAATATTTTTGGTTTATATCATGCCAAACTTCGCTTATGGCAGGCCCTGATACTATGAAGATAAGATAATATAAGGAAATAAATATGGCCCATGAAAAACTAACCATTCACTTTGACCATGGCGATGTCGAGATTAAATTACGTTCCGACCTTGCGCCCAAACATGTCGAGCGCATCACCAAGCTCGCCAGTGAAGGTTTTTACGATGGCGTGAAATTCCACCGCGTGATCGAAGGTTTCATGGCCCAAGGCGGTTGTCCGCATGGTACAGGAACGGGCGGTTCTAATGAACCTGATCTGCCAGCAGAATTTAATGATTTTTCTCATCAGCGCGGTGTATGTTCGATGGCGCGGGCGATGGATCCGAATAGCGCGAACAGCCAATTTTTCATCTGCCTCGATGATGCGTCTTTCTTGGATCGTCAATATACGGCATGGGGTGAAGTCACATCGGGTATGGAACATGTCGATGCTCTGCCAAAAGGCGAGCCGCCAGCGAACCCAGCGGTGATTAAATCTATGAGCGTAGGATAAAGCGTCTTCACTTTGGTTGACCAATATCAGTTATAACATAATAAAAGCGGGTCATTATGGCCCGTTTTTTGTGCGCTATTTTGCCGTAATATTATAGATCAGCTTTAATCAGCCAATCATGAAAAATACGCACGCTGCGTTGTTTGAGCGCGCGTTCTTTGCAGACAAACCAATAGCTATAGGGGCTTTCGACTTCAAAATCGAACAAGCGGGTAAGGCGCGTATCCTTAGCATCAGAAAAATGACCGCCGTGCATGATAGCAACGCCAAGGCCGTTAGCCGCAGCTTCGAGCATCAATGCGCCGCTATCCATATAATCAATCGAGGCAGGGCGCAGATTGGGGTAGCCAATCGCATTACGAAAGGCATCCAAAGTTTGCTTCATCTCGCTGTGGATCAATATGGTCTCGCGGGATAAATCATCGGGGGTTTTGATATTTCTCTCTTTGGCCATAGCATGCGAGGTGATAGCATAGACATTATTTTTATCGAGCCGTACGCTATATAATTTGGGGTCAACGCTATCGGCGATGATGATGGCGGCATCGACAACATCACCGAGCAGGTTTTCGGCATGGGCGGATGTGTCAACATCGATATGCAATTTGGGATATAGTTTTTTAAGCTCTGCCAAGCGCGGGATGAGACGCTGTGATCCAAAAAGCGGCAGCACACCCAAACGCAATCTGAAACCATCGCCTTTGTTGGTGAGATCATCAATTGCCTCTGCCATTGTATCAAGAGCGGGGGATACCGCATCCAATAAGGCCTGTCCATCCTCGTTCAATATCATCGCTTGCGCTTTGCGTTCAAACAGGCTTTTGCCCATGAAATCTTCAAGTGCTTTGATACGGCGGCTTAATGCCGGGGGCGAAAGTGCTAGTTCAGAGGCAGCGGCTTTTGATGATCCCAATTTCCCAACACGGACAAAGGCTTCTAAAGAACGTAATGGGGGTAAACGTCTCATAATTCTCCTATTTATATTGCAATGCAATATTTCTCACTTCTGACAATAATAGCACAAAATCATGGTACGGCAATGGTAATGTTCAAATAAAGTTGCATGATATGCAATAGGTATTGTTTATTTCGCACTTGCACAATGAATAATATTTACCTAGCTAATATAGGCCTATCAGGCATTCTCTCCTAAAGACTTTTTTCGGGTCAGCTTCGTGCGGGCCCTTTTTTATAGATATTGCTTGGTTATAAAATCACCTTAGAATTTGGAATCCCGCATAGGTTTCCAGCTCCATATTGTCAGTACCAATAATGACCCTGCCATCAGTATAAAACATAATATAGGCATATATCCATAAAGAACGACACCCAAAAATGGCGCAAATATATAGGCTGCACCGTTGATAGATGCGGTTTTGCCTGCTACATCACCTTGCTCTTTCTTGCTTACCGACAGCGATGTCCCCGATGTAAACCCGGGACGGTAAAGCCCAAAGCCCAAAGACGCGAGTGCGAAGCCTGTGCTAATCGCGCTGATATTATCACCAATAGCGACCAAGAAAATGCCGCCCATTGCCATAATAAAACCCCATGATACTGCATTGGCAGGCGATAATGATAATAAGGGTATCAGGCCCCATTGCGCCAATAATGTCGCCATAGCGCCGATTAGCATCACCGTTCCTATCGCTTCTACGGTTGCGACGGGATCATCGGTAAGGCCCAGCCTATCGCGCACCAAAAACCCGATCACACCCAGCAGCATGGCTTGGCTATGGCCGCCGATTAAGCCTGTCCAAAGCCAGATGGCAAATCTCTTATCACGCCATTTTAATTTAATTGGTTCATGCGTATCGCTTTGATTGTCTTTATCTTCTTCTTGGGGGGTGTTTACGCTGCCCGATGAGGGATAGGATGATATAATACCACGTGCTGCATATTGAGGCGTGTCCTGTGGTAGTCGGAATATAAGGACCACTAGACAGAGCAAACCAAAAACCGCGAACCAGATCATCGGGCCAGCCAGAGTAAAGGGCTGAAATATCAAATAATGCGCCACGGCAGGCCCAATTACTGTACCTAATCCAAAAGAAGAGGCAAGCAAGGATAATGCTTTCGTGCGCTCTGATGCCTTTGTGCGGGCTGCGACATAGGCCTGTACGGCGGGCGGGGCGGCTGAGCCTAATGCACCATAGAGGCTACGAAATATGGCGAAAATGATAAAGGTTAATGTTGCGCCAATAAATCCGTTTAATCCGAACCATAGCACAATACCGCACAGGCTAAAGGATGCTATAAAGCCTATCATCCCCAGTGACATAAGCGATTTTCGGCCTCGTTTATCGGATAATCTGGCCCAGCGTGGGGCCATGGCTACCCATAGGATTGCGGACCAACTAAAGGCCAGGCTGATCCATACATCTGATATATTGAGCGTTGATGAAATAGCGGGTAATGTTGAATGCATCGCCGTGTTGCCGGCAGCGGTAATCATCATCACCATGAATAATAATATGAGCCGCTCGGCAGAGATTGAAGAATTTACCTCTTGTGCGCTTTGATCATTCATCGTGCGTCCAATCATAGCTACGTTCTATTTTTGCGACGTGCAGTGAATAAGCATCATACCAAATGGCGCGGCCTTTATCCCGAATTTGTACATGAGTTTCATTATCTCGCCAAGCGATTGCATCTGCTTCGCTTTGCCAGTAGCTTATGGTGATGCCATAACCATCTTGATCGCGCACGTTATCAATATCGACAAAGCCTTTTTGTTTTTGTGCTAATTTAACCATAGCAGCAGCGGCTTTGGCATAGCCTGCTTCATCCTCTTTGCTCCGTTTTGCAGAAAAAATTACAGCGATTATATTTTTATGGTAGGTGCTCATATGTTTAACATGACAGAGGGTTAATTGAGCTGCAAGCCTCCTTATACTGAGCTAAGACCTGATTAAGTTCATAATAAGCTTTCTTACTATATGAAATCGCACCTAGCTAAGACAATATTTTTAAACTTTGGTAATTATATACACAAGATTGACCTATTCCACGGGCTTTATAATATTTTTTGAAATATAGAAAACCTTATATCGAAAACTAGGCTATTATCCGAAATAAGAATATTGACTATAGGTGTTTTTGAGATATAAGAATTTATAAATCAAAAAGTATGCTGGATTCTGACATATGGAACTTGGAAATTATTACGCAGGCGATTTTATCGACCAATATGAATATCGTAGTTTCCAACCAACTTACGTACGACATGAATGGGTGTTCTCTGATCCAGCTTTGTTACAACTATTGAGCGACGCAGATCGGGCGATTGGTGAATTGAATGCATTCGCGCAATTAATACCAGATATTAATTTCTTTATCAAAATGCATATAGCCAAAGAAGCAACTCAATCTAGCAGGATAGAAGGCACACAAACTAATATAGAGGAAGCTTTTTATGAGGAGCGAGATATTACTCCAGAGCGTAGAGATGATTGGCAAGAAGTACAAAATTACATCAACGCAATTAATCAAGCAATAGAGCAACTAGAGACCTTACCATTGTCTAATAGGCTATTACGAGAGACGCATAATATATTGATGCAAAGTGTACGCGGGAAAGATAAAATGCCAGGTGAATTTCGTACCAGTCAGAATTGGATTGGGGTGAGTTTAAAAAATGCCACATTCATTCCACCACATCATGATGAAGTTAATGCATTGATGAATGATTTAGAATTATTTTTACACGATCAAGAATTTCGTATCCCTCATCTAATTAGAATAGCGATAGCCCATTATCAATTTGAGACTATTCGTCCGTTTCTAGATGGAAATGGAAGGTTGGGTAGATTGATGATAGCTCTATATTTAGCCAATGCTGGTTTATTGGTAAAACCTGCATTATATTTATCAGACTATTTTGAAAGAAATAAAACAGCATATATCGATTACCTAATGGCGGTGCGGCAAGGTAATCATATGGAGCAATGGTTAACATTTTTTTTGCATGGTGTCAGAGAAACTGCAGAACGTTCCATAGAGGTTTTTAGAAAAATATTAAATTTAAAAGAAAAATTAGAAAGAGAGATTATACCCCATTTTAGTACACGTCGACAGAATAATGCACAATCATTGATGCGTCTGTTATATCAATATCCAATCGTAGATGTAAAATTCGTAAGTACAGTTTTAGAATTAAAGATTAATACAACCAATAGTTTGATTGCCGACTTTGTTAAATATGGTATTTTGAGGGAGATTACGGGTGGACGCCGCAATAGGCTGTTTGCTTTTGATGATTATTTAAAATATTTTAAAGCGGAGAATAGTTAACATGATATAATATATACCAATAACGTATCAACGCCATCTGCAATTATGTCAGGATTATATTGGGTCATAGCGTCTTGTGGTGCATGATGATTATATGCGCAACATATTATAGAATGGTAAGAGTGACTATATAAGAGTTGATTTATAGATGCATATTTGCGAGAGCCTATTTTCCCTTACGGTATTTAGGAAAATTAATGGATAATAGCACGGCTAAAACCAGTCATGTGTCACGTTTCAAAAATAAACTCATTAGATTTTTTGGCCCTTGGGGCATTTTTTTCAGAGGTTTTGTAAAACATCCGGTCATGGTCGGCTCGATCATTCCATCGTCTGATTCAACGGTCCATAAAATGCTCGCTCCTGTGAAATGGGATGAATGCGATTTATTTGTTGAATATGGTCCAGGCGTCGGTACATTTTGTGATGCGATATTAAGCCGCCTCAAACCCGATGCGACGTTATTGGTGATTGATCTTAATGCGGATTTTATTGCCTATTTGCAACGCCATATCAGCGATAGCCGTTTTATCGCTGTCCATGGCAGTGCCGCTGATGTGAATGAGATCATTGCATCGCATGGGTTTGAGAAAGCCAATTATATCCTATCAGGCTTGCCATTTTCGACATTGCCAGGGGATTTGGGAGAAGTTATAGCGCGCCAAACAGGAAAAGCTATCCAATCTGGAGGGGCATTTTTAGTCTATCAATTTCGCGTCCGCGCGCGTGACTTTATGGAACCTTATTTTGATAGAATTGATAATGGTTTTTCGGTTTGGAATATTCTACCATGCCGTTTATTTTGGGGCTGGAAGAAATAGTAAATATCCATAATGCATAGGCTATACAGCCTCTTTCAAAAGGATGGGTTTTGATTGACAATTGCAGTTAATGATTCTAATGGCCTTCAACTTCATTCCATTTAATTATAGGAGCCATATATGGCGCGTGTAACAGTCGAAGATTGTATTGACAAAGTCACCAACCGTTTTGATCTGGTTTTGGTAGCCGCAGAGCGCGCGCGTGAGATTTCTGGTGGTAGCGAAATTACATTGGAACGTGACCGCGACAAAAACCCTGTTGTTGCTTTGCGCGAAATCGCTGAGGAAACCATTCGTCCAGCAGATTTGCATGAAGGTTTGGTTCAATCGCATCAGAAATTACAAATTGATGATGATGAAATGCCCGATGAGATTGGTTCATTGTCACAATCTGCCGAGGCTTTGCGTCTCACGGCCGCTGCGCCAGTGCGCACCGCAGGCGTAGCGCGGGATTATGATCGCGCCAAATAAAACGGTGTAGATATAAAGGATAAGGCTGCCTTTGGCGGCCTTTTTTATGCTAAAATCTAAATCTCTAAACTATATCAACAGGGATATTTGCGTTTAGCTATCATAAGGAACGCACGGGTAAGGTTTATCTTTTTGCGCGTTGCGCGCGGGATATGCGATAATTCCTTTACCACTTGATTGGGCGATAATTGCTTATCCTTTGGACGGCAATATAGAGGTTTGCCGCGTCGTTTGGCAGTTTTATTTTGCGCCTCTACGCTGCGAAATGATTTTCTTGCATGCGCAACCATCGGTTTAAAATCATCGTTGAACGGCGCTCTAACGCCTAAACGCTGTAATTTGATTGCTCGATAATAAAAAGTATCCGCATTTATGACTCTAACTCCGCTTTGTGCATGAAGCGCTGGCGTATATAATACCGTGCTAGCAAAGACTGCTAGCAATAATACTATCCCAATTATAAGAGGAAATATATTATATCGCTTGCGGATTAGCACCTGATGCAGAGCCTTTTCCTTTACCTGATTTTGGTATCATCGTACCAATATCTTGTATTGGTTTGCTCGGTTTATTATCATTATCATCGCGCGTTATTTTGCCGCCTTCGATTAGTATTTTAATATCATCACCCGTCAGAGTTTCGTATTCGAGCAATGCCTCGGCCACGCGATGAAATTCTTTATCATGCTTTTTAAGCAGCGATTCCGAGCGTTTATAACCTTTATCCAAAATACCTTTGATTTCATCATCAATAGCTTGCGCTGTTTGATCGGACATTGGACGACGCTGTGCTCCCGATTGTCCAAGATAATTTTGACCTTGTTGCTCATATTGTACAGGCCCTAATTTTGATAGTCCCCATTGGGTTACCATCGCGGTAGCTATGTTAGTAGCGCCTTGAATATCGCTGGATGCGCCAGCGGACACGCGGTCTTTACCAAAGATTAATTTTTCAGCGATCTGGCCCGCCATAAAAATAGAGATACGCGCGTGCATTTGATCTAAATGCATAGAGGTTTGATCTTTTTCGGGAAGCTGCATTACCATACCCAATGCGCGGCCACGCGGTATTATGGTAGCTTTGTGAATAGGGTCTGCAGCGGGTTCAAAATAACCAACAACTGCGTGGCCTGCTTCGTGATAGGCCGTCATTTTCTTTTCATCTTCACTCATCACCATAGATTTGCGCTCGGTACCCATCATGACTTTATCTTTGGCTTCTTCAAATTCGCTCATGGCCACCAATTTTTTGGAACGACGTGCTGCCAATAAGGCTGCTTCGTTGACTAGGTTAGCGAGTTCAGCGCCAGAGAAACCAGGCGTTCCTCGTGCGATTACGTGCGAATCTACATCGGGTGCCATAGGTACTTTCTTCATATGTACATCCAAAATCATCTTGCGCCCTTTAATATCGGGTAATGGCACGGTGACTTGGCGGTCAAAGCGGCCAGGGCGTAATAATGCAGGATCCAAAACATCAGGACGGTTAGTCGCTGCTATGATGATGATGCCTTCATTGGCTTCAAAACCATCCATCTCAACCAAGAGTTGGTTCAAAGTTTGCTCGCGTTCATCATTTTGATTGCCAATGCCGCCGCCTCGAGAACGTCCAACGGCATCAATTTCATCGATGAATAATATACATGGTGCATTTTTTTTGGCTTGTTCAAACATGTCACGCACGCGTGATGCACCAACGCCGACAAACATTTCGACAAAATCAGAACCTGAAATAGTGAAAAACGGTACGCCAGCCTCGCCAGCGATGGCACGGGCCAATAAGGTCTTACCCGTACCTGGTGATCCCACTAATAATGCACCTTTAGGAATTTTTCCGCCTAAACGAGAGAATTTCTGAGAGTCTTTCAAAAATTCGACAATTTCTTCTAATTCTTCGCGCGCTTCGTCAATACCCGCAACATCGGCAAAAGTTACTTTTCCGTGTTTCTCGGTCAGTAATTTAGCTTTGGATTTACCGAAGCTCATCGCGCCGCCGCCGCCGCCTTTTTGCATTTGTTTTAGTATGAAGAACGCAATACCAAGGATTAAGAGGAAGGGTAATGCTTGATAGAGGAACAATAATAAGAGGCTTGGACCTTCATCGGCTTGGGCTTTAATGTCGACGCCTTTGTCGTTGAGCAGGTCATAAAATCTCGTATCACTATTGATGGGTACAGTGGATATTTTACGGCCATCATTGGTTTCCGCCGAGAGAAGGTCATCCGTTATTACGATAGATTTAACATTGCCATTTTCGACTTGGGTGCGAAATGCGCTGTAGCTGAGAGCATCGGCATTTTCTTTGCCGCCACTGCCTAATATAGACATAATCAACATTAAACCTAAAATTATTGCACCCCAAATGGCCATGCTTTTCATCAATGGATTGCCTTTTGGTTCATCTTCATCGTTCATTTTTGCTCAACCTTAAAATAATACCACTATAATGTAGGACGGATATCGTGAAAAACAATATAAATAGCATAGTTTTTGTATCAAATATTGAATGAGACTTATCGGCAAATAATATGAACAATCTCTGTACATAGAGAAATTAAATGTATCGTGGGCGGCGCGGGGGTGCTTTCGATAATATCCATAATGTTTTACCATTGCTTTTATGATCTGCTTTAGGTGTGATTTTGATATTGCCAATCATTGATATTATATTATTATTCAATGCGTTAATTGCATCTTCTATACTTTTGCCACGCGGTTCAATATCTGCTTCGATTTGCCGTAATGCTTGGATTAATAATCGCCTTTGATATTCCATCGGCAGATCAACGACATCCATAGTGATCGTATCGGACTCTTCCCAAATATGTTCCTTGGCTAATATTGCGCTGCTATAATTAATCGCAAGATTGGCGTCATCCAGATTTTTAGCTGATTTTTGTGCCATCATGGGGTTGATGATCGGCTCCAAACCATGCGTTGCGCATTGTTTCAGCCATTGGCGAACTTTTACGCGATCAAAATCATCATTATCATTGCTCGGATCATCGATATATTCAATGTGCGCATCCTTGCATATTTGAATTAAATCGGATTTACGAAAACCAAGCAATGGCCGAATGATATTGCCATGACATTCTCGTATGGCTGCTAGTCCAGCAATCCCACTGGCTCGGTTGAGGCGCATAATAATCGTTTCCAACTGATCGTCGGCATGATGCGCTGTCAGGATATAATCACAGCCCGTTTTTTGTGCCCATTGCTCTAATAGTGCATAGCGCGTTTTGCGGGCATTGGATTGAATATTGCCTGTAATAGGTTGGGTTGGCGTTAAAATATCATGTTGAATCTGCAATTTTTTACATATTGCTGCAACCTGCAGTGCCTCTTGCGCAGATTCTTTACGCAAACCATGATCGATAGTCGCGGCAATGATAGGGCCCTTATAATGTGATTTCATCAGCCATAATAGAGCCATGCTATCTGGACCGCCTGAGATGGCTAAACCAAGAGTTGGCGCCATAGTCTTGTCATAAGATAGCCTATGCGTTAAGCGCCTAACAGTCGCTATAAATTGCGATATTCGCACGGATTTTTGATTAATATCGGCCATCTAGCACGTGATATTAATTAACATAATATCATTTAAAATTAGCGGCATTTTGCAGCAGATCGGCCTTGGCTTAATCGGCTTTCAAGCCGGCCTTCGGCGATTTCTGGATAGGCATCTTGCAATTGTTGATAGGCTTCACACGCTTTTGAAAGTTCGTTCATATTTTTAAGCGCATTACCCAAATAATAGAGGCTATCGGGCGCTCTTGCGCCGCGCGGGTCGCTAACATAATTATCATATAATATTTTTGTGGCATTGGTCGGTTTATTATCATCTAACCATGCACGGCCCAATAGGTTGCGTGCATAGCTTGCTCTTGGGTGATTAGGAAATTTATCAATGGTTTCTTGCAATTGTACTTGTGCTTCGGGGTAAAATTTAGCGTCCCACAAGCGGAAACCATAATTATAACTATCCTCAAACTCATCGCCAGTGGATGGAATCTCAATTGCCGCAACCGCATCGCGCCGTGCCGAAGAAACAGGGGTAGCAGAGGGAGATGGCTGGGAAGGAGTGATTTGTTCTGTTTGGACGGCATTGGATGCTGCTTCTTGTTGATCTTTTAAGCCTTTTTCCAAATCTGCCAACCGCATCTCAACAGAGCGCATCTTAAATTGTTGTTGTTCAACTTGACCTGTGAGTGTCGCCAATTGTTCTTCTAATGCATTAACGCGGCCCAATAAATCCCTAATAGCAGTATTATCCGTTGAGTTTTGTTGAGCAGTAGCTGGGGTTTCTTTTGGAACAATTTCTGGTTCGAAAAATCGATCAGATCCTCTTGGAAATACCACACGCTGAACCGCCCTTACTTCTTTTTCAAGCTTTTCAACACGCCTTTCAACATTATCATCCTGTGCCAACAGATTTTGCGGCTGTAGAAATGCTATGGCAGTCATTAAGGTAATTATTTTATACTTGTGCAGCATTATATCCTCCATTTTAACCTTAGAATCATAACGCAACGCACGGGTCAATCAATGGTTAATTCATATGCGTTCAATTCGTTTTTTATTCAGATGAGTCGGGCGCTGCGTTGAAATCTATCAAGGCCTGTGCGCTTACACCCACATCTTTGATAGTTGATTTTCCATCACCGAGCGGTTTGATCGCTTTCCCGCCTACTGTAAATTTGAGAACATCTGGGCGACCAGTAAGGATTACTGGGTCATTAGCATCTGCTGGAATTTCATATGAATCTCCAGCTTGCATAACATTTTCATAGATTGTATTTTTATCAGCATCGCTAATCTTTAACCAAACCTCGTCACTAGCGGTCATAATTACTTTTCCGAGAGAGATAGTGTCTTGGGTTTCGCTATCACCGTCTTGAGCAGCATCTGTATCAGGATTTGCGCTATTTGTTTCCTCCGCGATAATTTCATCATTGGAGTTTAAATCCATTTGTGCTGTTCGCCATATTAAATAGGCGGCTAATGCAATGGCTACGATTATTGCAAATGTCCATGCTAGCGCTTTTGAGGGAATACGGCTTGCTGCCGCAGGTTCAAAGCTTTCAATATAATTATGGTTGGTTAATTGATCGGACTCGGCTAATTCTTCTCGAAGCTGCACCGAGATTTTACTCTCATCTAATCCAAGGCTGCGAGCATAGGCTTTAGCAAATCCAATAATATATGTTTTACCAGGCAATTTACTATGTTGTGAAGCCTCCAAGGCCTCCAAATGGCGCAGAGTGATCCGTGTCTTACCTGCTATATCCTCAATTGACATAGAAGCTTTTTCACGCTCAGATTTTAAATATTCACCAACAGTGCCTGCGGAATGCTCTGAATGCTCATTTTCATCAATTGCACTGTCTGACACTTTGCTCTCCACCAGCTGTTAATAATGCTTTATGACAACATATCATTCATGCTAAAATGTCAATGATGTTAATAGGTTTTTCACATGAACAGAAAAATCAATCCAGTTCAATATTATGCTGTTCTGCCCATTGTAAAATATTATATCTAATATCTTGTGGTGGAGCTGATATAATTTGTCTTATTTTTGTCTTAACTTCTGATAGATTACAGGAACGTATCATCGATTTTACGGGTCCGATTGCAGCTGGTGTTATCGATAATTTTGTTACGCCTAAACCGATAAGTGCAAGCGCTTCTAATGTCCTGCCGCCCATTTCACCACAAACACTTAAGGATGTTTGCGTATCATTAGTATTTTTGACGACGCGGTCTATAAAACGCAATATTGCTGGACTAAGCCAATCATAACGCTCGGCTAATTTGGGGTGGGCTCGATCTGCTGCGAATAAAAATTGTGTTAAATCATTGGTGCCGATTGAAATAAAGTCTAATTTGGGCGTTAATATATCGAGCATATCAGCCAAAGATGGAACTTCAAGCATCGCTCCATAATATATATTTCTAGGTATGGTTTGTTTGCGGCGTTTTAGATAATCTAATTGTCCATCAAAATAGGATTTGGCTTCGTCAAATTCCCATGGTTCAGAAATCATTGGAAACATGACGCGTAAATCACGTCCTGCAGCAGCTTCTAATAGAGCGCGGGCCTGTGCTTTCATTAATCCTGGATGCGATAACCCCATACGTAAAGCGCGCCATCCCAATGCTGGGTTTTCTTCTTGATTTTCTTCTTGGCGCAAATAAGGGAGTATTTTATCCCCGCCAATATCTATTGTTCTAAAAGTAACTGGTTTATCTTTGGCAGCGTCCATAACATCACGATAGAATTTTTCTTGCCTCTCACGGCGCGGTAATGTGGCGGATACTAAAAATTGGAATTCCGTTCTAAACAGGCCTACACCATCTGCTCCTACTGTAGCTAAGGCGGCTATATCATCTCGCAAACCTGCGTTAATCATCAAGTCGATTTTATGACCGTCTAATGTAATAGCGGGTTCATTGCGCAATTGGCTATAGGCCGCCTTTTTCTTTTGAACATTGGCAATATCATCGCGAAAAGCTGTTTCTGATGCATGACTTGGCCTGATAACCAGACTTTTTTCGTGTGAATTTAACAATAGCAAGTCATTCTCGCGCACATATTTGCGAATGCCTCTAATTTGTCCTAAAACGGGGATACCCAATGCACGTGCCACTATTGTAACATGCGCCGTAAGGGACCCTTCTTCTAAGATAACGCCTTTTAATCGGCGGCGATCATATTCTAATAATTCGGCAGGGCCTAAATTACGCGCTATCAATATAGTGTCTTGGCGCAAGCCCAATTGCGCCGCTGTACTGATTTGACCAGAAACTATGCGCAGCAAACGGTTTGATAAATCTTCAAGATCATGCATACGTTCTGCGAGCAGAGGGTCATCGATTGTTCGCATGCGCATGCGTGTATGTTGTTGAACCCTATCGATAGCCGCTTCAGCGGTAAGACCGCTATCAATGGCTTCATTAATGCGGCGCGACCAACCTTCATCATAAGCAAACATTTTGTAAGTTGCTAATACTTCCTCATGTTCACCGCCTGTCATAAAATCTGCTTGATTAGCAATAGTGTCAATCTGTTCGCGCATCTTATCAAAAGCCGAGTAAACGCGGTGTCGTTCTGCCTCTATATCTTGGGCTAGGGTATATTCAATACGCACGCGCGGTTGATGAAATGTAGCAACGCCAGCAGCCATTCCCACTACAATAGGTAGCCCGCTCAATGCAACTGTACCATCATCAATGATTCCATAAGAATCGCTGTCATGAATTAATTCTGCATTGGCTATTAATTCAGATAAAACCATTGCAACGGTTTGTAGTGCTTCTAATTCGACATCGTCATATTTGTGGGGTTTTATATGTTGGACCGATAACACGCCAACGGCTTGTTCGTTGCGAATGATGGGGACACCAGCAAAGCTGTGAAATTTTTCTTCCCCTGTTTCGGGTAGGTAGAGGAAATTGGGATGAATAGCGGCTTCGTCTAAATTTAATGTTTCAACATTTTCGGCAATAGTACCAATCAAACCGTCACCAACAGCCAGTTTGACAACATTAACAGCCTCTTGGTTCAGGCCTCTGGTTGCAAATAATTCCAAAACGCCATCTCTGCGAATGTAGACTGAACAGACTTCGCTCGATAGAGCCTCACCAATGGTATTGACGACATAGTTTAGTTTTTCTTGGACAGGACTACGTGAAGCCATGATCTCATGCAGGCCAGTAATTATTTTTCGAGATGCTTCAACAGATGATGCCATAGCAAAACCATTACCATTATCTATTGCCTATGGCGAGAGATAAGAGTCATAATTATAATAAAATAAGCGGGTAATGATTATCTTGTAAGCAGGTTAATGCGTGAGTTCAAAGCGTTGAATTTCATCTTTAATTGAGAGTTTCTGTTTTTTGAGCGTATATATTTTATTATCATCAGGGAAAGGCCTATTTTCTTCAGCGCTTATTTTAGTATCAATATTTTGATGCTTGTCTTTAAGGGCTGCTAGGTGATTGTCGCTCATATAAATTCTCCCATTTCAATGTGCTCATATAATGGTTCCTCTATCAATATCATTATATGATAATATATGGTTAAACCCTATTTCATATCATGTGTATTGTTAGAAGAATGCAATATTAACCATATAATATGGAATTTGTCGTGTAAAATTTGGTTCAGAATGAGCGCCATATCATGAAATTTTTTTAGATATTATTAGTCTGCGTTAAATCTGCGAACATATATTTAAGTTTTGCTGCAATAGAAGGTTATGCCTTGAATAAAATAACAACAAGCGCAATAAGAGATTATGAATGACGAAGGTTTGAAATCCCAACTTTCCAAGTTGAAGCTAGAGCATCGCGACTTGGATGATGCTATTCATGCTTTGATAGAGATTGGCAGCAGCCAGCAAATGCAAATCGCACGGCTAAAACGCTTAAAGTTAGCCAAAAAGGACCAAATCACGGCCATAGAAGATCAGTTGATTCCTGACATAATTGCATAATTTGAATGAATATGGTTAAGTAATTCATTCATGCCAGTGAATATGTTTCAGTCTGATACGTTCTTATATTTACCATGTTATTGATCATTTTTCACTAACAAATCATATGAAATCTGTGTATTGGACTGCATATGTTGTTAGTATCAGATTCTCAGACGCAACCGATTACGTCCCATGTTTTGCATAGACTGTATACAGAGGTCATGATTCTTGCGGATGAGGCACGTGCTTATTTCGAGCGGCATCATGAGAATGATAGTATTGCACCAGAGTTGGCAGTTTCTTTTTCTTGTGAATCCTTGAAAGTCACTACACGATTGATGCACTCTATTGCGTGGTTGCTCAGTGAAAAAGCTATCTATTCAGGCGAAATAGATGAATCGCGATTAGAGCATCATGATCGTGAATTAGGATATGCTCCAGCTAGCGATAAACGACTTGTTGATACATTACCTTCGCAAGCCCAATATTTGGTCTCTGAGAGTGAAATAATATATGACCGGCTGAAAAGATTAAGCCGTCAAATCCAATCAGTGACTTCTCAACCCAAGCCTTTTCAGCACCTTATGTTGGATCGTTTGGCACAAGCTTTTTGATAATATTACAAAAAGTCTATTTTGAGTAAATCCTGAAAATATTGGTTAAAAGCTGTGTAAATTTTTATTATTGGCTAGAGCATTTGTTTTTATTGCTATAGTAGCATAATATGCATCTCAAAAAATTCATATCCTGTAAATATATGCCGCCGCATTACAGAAAATATGATGCCGTGTTTATAGAGATTGTTTGTGATATTTGACACATTATTAATAGCGGTAATTATTGCTAGAGTAGATCATTCTTCAAATCATGTTGGAATTCTCTATCAAGATGATGAACCAATTGAGCAATATAAAGATCCGCAGGTTCCAGATGTATCTCCTAGGGATATATTTGATGACTTTGATATTGATGCACCCTTTGATGAGAATATAGATATTGATATTGATTGGCCAAACCAAGACCCTAGTTCAGACGATGAATTGGTGGATAGTATAACAGGTGATATAAATATAAAGGATATTAAAAAGTCAGCTGATAATTCTGATGAGCAAAAAATATTATCCGAAAATATCCAGACCAACATTGATGATAATCAGGCACAAAGAGAGATTGATACGCAAGACCCAGAGGTGCTAACTGATAGAGAGCGTCAACAAGCATTAAATTTTGAAAATAATGTGTCACTAGGTCAAGAGGATAATCTATTAATTAATAATGTAACTCTTGATGGAAATAGTAAACAAAATTATCGTATTTTATTCTCTGGTGTTGAGAATATTGATACGACGCGTATATTAAATCGCTTCGATAATTTGTCGGCCTTAAAGTTACAATCTTCTGAGGCTGCTAATGGCTCGCAGATATTACGCCGTGCCAAAACTGACAGAGAGTTATTGAACCAGCTTTTTCGTATAGAGGGTTATTATGATAATTTGGTCGATTATCGCATAGAGTTGAGTAATAATGCTGTAACAGACATTAATGTTATATTAGAAATAACGGCTGGTCCGCAGTATCGGTTTGGAAGCATAGTTTTACCTGGTTTAGATATGAGTGAAGATGCTCAATTTTTGCAGGCTTCTTTTGAGATTGGAAAGGGTGATATTGTATCGCAAGATGCAATTATCGCTGGCACAGCTGCGCTTCAAAACCGCTTGCTTAATGATGGTTATCCATTTGTTACAGTGGGCGAACCAGATTTGTTAATCGATCATATAAGGCGAGAAGGTGATTTGACATTGCCTGTATCTATTGGGCGTAAATATAATTTTGGCCGTGTTGTTACAGAACAAGGTGCATTATTAAGCGGTGCGCATTTGGAGGATATTGCACGATTTAAACAGGGTGATATATTTCAACAATCTAATGTGAATGATTTGCGTCAGGCAATATTTGCTACCTCGTTAGCCTCCAATGTTCAAATTGAACCTATGCCATCTCTTGCTGCTCCAGATCAAGTGGATTTAAATGTGACATTGGATCCTGCGCCGCTGCGTACTATTGCGGGGCAAGTTGGTTTTAATACAGGCGAGGGGTTTCGCTTGGAGGCAAGTTGGCAGCACCGTAATTTTTTCCCACCAGAAGGTGCTATCAATATTGCCGCTATTGCAGGGACACGAGAGCAAGCAGTCGGTATAGGTTTTAGACGCAATAATTTCAAAGGACGTGACCGTGTTTTAACGGCATCTTTCAGAGCCGCCAATCAAAATCTTGATGCTTTTGATGCAAGGTCCTTGGATGTTGCTATTGGTTATGAACGGCAAACGACGCTCATTTTTCAGAAAAAATGGGCCTATAATATTGGTTTAGAATATTCTCTGACTGACGAGCGAGCGACGTTTGACGATATTGTTAGCCGAGAACTTTTTAATATCTTATCGCTGCCAGCAGGCTTGAGCTATGATGGCAGTAATGATCTACTCGACCCAAGTAGAGGTTTCCGGTTAAGTGCACGCGTTTCCCCCGAAATATCAACTGGTATTGATGAAATTGCCTATTTTAAAGCGCAATTAGATGGCAGTATTTACCAACCAATAAACAATGATATTGTGATTGCGGGTCGTGTAAGGTTGGCTTCTATCTCGGGGACAGATACATCGAATATCGCACCATCACGGCGCAATTATGCGGGTGGCGGTGGTTCGGTGCGTGGTTTTGGTTTTCAAGATATTGGTCCTGTTGATGCTGATGGTAATCCAACGGGTGGGCGTGGCCTTGCTGAATTTGCAATAGAAGCAAGATATCGGATTGGATCATTTGGGATAGTGCCTTTTGTTGATGCTGGTGGTATCTCCGATAGAGGGATTCCTGATTTTTCAGATTTTCGCTTTGCTGCGGGTGTTGGTTTTCGATATTATACTAGCTTTGGCCCAGTGCGTATTGATGTTGGGACTCCCTTTAAACGCCGCGCTGGTGAGAGTCTGCTTGCAGTTGCCATTTCTCTAGGACAGGCTTTTTGATGACAGAGGCGATGGTGAAATCGACTATAATAATGAGCCGTCTTTTGCGTTGGCTTTGGTTGATACCCGCATTATTAGTGATGGCTATCGTTATTTTTGCGATTTGGATTGATACGGCACCCGGCCATCGTTTTGTCGAGCAACAGATAGAGCAGATAGAGACAAAATCAGGTTTAGCTTTCCAAGTCGAAGGTTTAAATGGCTCTATTTATAATGAATTAACCCTAGAGAATATAATATTGACTGATACCAAAGGGCAATTTTTTGATGCAAATAATATTGTTCTGGATTGGTTCCCAATTGGATATTTGGGTGGGCGATTATCGATCGATAATCTCGTCATAGAGTATGGGAATTTAAAACGCTTGCCCATATTAAATGATGAGGGTGATGGACCAAAGCTACCAGATTTTGATATTTATATTGCCAGTCTGAATGCGCGTCATATAACCATTGAAGATCAAATAATGGGCCGTGCTGATCTTTTATCATTAACTGGCAATGCTGATATTCGATCGGGCCGTGCACGGCTCGAATTATTGCTCAATAGCAAGAGCGGTAATGATATGGCTGATATTGATATAGATATTGAACCTGGTGCTAATCAATTTAAATTATCGGCTGATGTTAATGCGCCTCAGGATGGCTTTCTCCAGAATATTTCAGCAATTAAATGGGCCGATAAGGTTAGTCTTTCGGGCAATGGCAATTGGACTGAATGGAATGGAGAATTGCGCGCTTCACTCAATAATAACGAAAATATCAGCTTAGGCCTTAAAGTCAATAATGGCATATATAGTTTGATAGGAGATATTAATTCTACTGTTCTGCCTCGTGGTTTATTGCGTAATATATCCGTGCCTATATTGAGCATAGATTTGCAAGGACAATATGAGAATCGCATGGTACGCTTTGAAGGCATAGCAAATTCTCAAAATATCGACTTAGATTTGAAAGGAGGCTATGATTTCTCACTGGGTGGCCCAGATGCTTTGTTGGTGGATTTCAAACTCATAAAGCCTGAAACTATTGTCAGAAACCTAAGTGGGTTCTCAATTAGTGGGCGCACACGATTGGATGGTGCGCTTTCTAATATGAAAGTTGAATATTTGGTTAATGGGGATAGCGTTAAACTGGGGGCTGTTGGATTATTAAACGTTGAAGCAAAAGGTGAAGGCAGGCGGATTGGAAGAGCCATGCGTTTGCCTATTCAATTGACGGCACAAAATGCGCAGGGTTTTAATCCGCAAATCTTAGATTTGTTACGCGATATAAGAGCCGATGGCGAAATTAATTTAGCGCAAAACATATTAACAGTCAAAAAAGCCAATGTTAAAACCAATCGGATCAGCGGTAATTTGGATGTAATTTCTAATCTTATTAATGGCAAATATGATATTGATTTGGACGGCAAGCTGCCATCCTATCTATTTGAAGGTTTTGGCTTGGCCGATATAGAAGGAAGGTTAAATTTTAAACCTGCAAGCCCGCAAGGCGTTAATATCTTAGGGGTCATAAATGGACAATTGCTGCGGATTGATAATGATTTTATGCGCAATATTACTGGTGGCTTACCCTTGGTGAATGCTAAGATTACACTTGGTTCCGATGCGATCTTGCGGTTTCCTAGCTTTACGATGCAATCACCGCTTCTTAGCTTTGAGGGCGGTGGTCAGCGGCTGAATGATGGAACATTTATCATCGATGGCAATGGCGTACATGGCAAATATGGCGCTGCCAAAGCCACTATTAGCGGGGATTTATCAAAACCAAAAGTCACTTTGAATCTGGATAGCCCCTATGACCCGCTAAGTCTTGAAAATGTTGCTATCTCCCTAACGCCCGATCCATCAGGTTTTGTTTTTTCTAGCGATGGCCAATCTTTGCTCGGCCCCTTTAAAGGCTCAGGTAATATTGTAGCGGATCAAAATGGCGATGCCTTTGTTCGTTTCGATAATTTATTCGTCAGCGACACTGTTGCAAAAGGCAGTATAAGAAATAGCGAAGCAGCCTTTATTGGTGGTTTCACTGTTCGTCAGGGCGGCGTTGAAGGGGATATTCAATTACGCCCCAAAGATGGTGCGCAGCAAGTTATAGCTCAGTTCGATATCAACAAAGCAAGGTTTAGAGGCAAAAATGCAATATTGATACGATCGGGTAAGTTTGATCTTATGGGGGTTTTTGATGGACAAAGCTCGGACATAAATGCAACCTTGCAAGCGCAAGGTATTAGCCAAGGTAATTTAATATTGGGCCGAATAGCGGCGAATGCTAAGGTGAAAAATGGAGCTGGTGAAATCACAGCATCTGTTACGGGAACGCGTGGCAGTGGTTTTGACTTTACGACCAATATAGCGGTGAACCCTAATCGCTATATTGTACAGGCTAAAGGCAATTATAGACGCAAACCAATCAGGCTATCGCGCAATGCCATTATCACAAAAAATAAAAATGTCTGGCGATTGCAACCTGCAAGATTAAACTATGGCGGAGGTCAATTAACAGCCTCTGGCCGCTATGGTAAAAATATTTTTGAACTGGATGCTTTGCTTGATACGTTACCGCTTGATATATTAGATCTGGGCGATAGCAATTTGGGTTTTGGCGGGAATGCGAGTGGCAATATTCAATTTACCAGCAATGGTAATCGCCCGCGCGGCGACGCTAAGTTGAATATTAAAGGCCTTACGCGCTCAGGATTATTTTTATCCTCTCAACCCATTGATGCTGGTTTGAATATGAAGCTTGAAAACTCCATCTTGGCAGCACGTGCTATACTCTCTCGCAATAAGAAAAATGTGGGCCGGTTGCAGACTAAGATAAATTTGAGGGGCAGGGGCGATATCATTGATCGAGTAAGACGCGGTAATTTGTTTGCGCAAATGCGTTTTGATGGCAGGGCGGATACATTATGGCGCCTTACTGGAATTGAATTATTCGATCTAACGGGCGATGCTAAAATCGCTGCTGATGCGCGTGGTACTATTAATAATCCGCAAATTCGCGGTGCATTACAAACGCACAATGCACGCTTAGAAAGTGGTTTGTCTGGTACGATAATTAGCGAATTAAAAACACAAGGCCGATTTGATGGTGCGCGGTTGCGGATCACCCAAATGAGCGGCAACACACCGGATGGTGGTTCCATAACAGGGCGTGGTTTTTTTGACTTCACCAATAGCAATGCCATTGGGATTAATCTTAATATTGATGCGAAAAATGCACTACTTATTGATAGAGATGATGTCGCAGCGCGCGTTACTGGTCCAATTAAAATAATATCAAGTGGTAATGGCGGAACAATCTCTGGTGATATAGTCATGAACCAAGGACGTTATCAATTGGGGCGCGCCAATACGGCTGAGATATTACCTGATATAAGGATCAAAGAAATCAATAGGCCTGACGATCTGCCTTTTGCAAATCGTAACATTATCCCTTGGCAGCTTAATCTTGATGTAAAGGCTAATAGAGGTTTTGATGTGGCGGGCCTTGGTATAGAGAGTGAATGGAGCGGTGATTTTAAAATTGGCGGACGTATTGATAGACCAACCGTTGGGGGGCGCGCTGATTTGGTGCGCGGTGATTATGATTTTGCAGGTAGAGTATTTAATCTTGCGCGTGGTGCGATTGTTTTTGATGGACGTAATCCTCCTAATCCGCAAATCGATATTGTTGCAGAGGCATTGCTGAACGGCGTTGATGCCCGCATAGAAGTGCGCGGACGCAGCTTCTCTCCTGCTATTACTTTCACAAGTACGCCAACATTACCGCAAGAAGAATTACTGGCGCGTCTCTTATTTGGTACATCGGTATTGGAATTATCAGCAGCCGAGGCAATACAGCTATCCTCGGCGATCGCGGGTTTGCAAAGCGGAGGCTTAGATCCGATTAATGCCATTCGTAAAGCTGTAGGATTGGATAGGTTGCGTTTTGTCTCTGCTAATGCCGCGACAGGACAAGGCACAGGTATTGCTGTTGGTAAATTTATTGGGCGGCGCACATTTGTTGAATTGGTCACCGATGGGCGTGGCTATAGTGCAACGCAAGCAGAGTTTCAAATAACGCGCTGGCTAGCCTTATTATCCTCTATTTCAACCTTGGGCGAACAAGGGGTTAATGCCAAAGTCAGCCGAGATTATTGAACATGCCCAATAATATTTCACATAATATTTTGCATGACATCAGCTGGGTCATACCGCTACGGAATGATGGACTAACGCTTATTTACGAAGCTTTTACATGGCTTGGCTATCCAACATTCATCACATTTTTCTTGCCTCTGCTCTATTGGGTTTGGAACAGAGATGCCGCAACGCGTATGATGATGATTGTCATGCTTTCTAGCTTGCTCAATGCTTTCTTAAAAGATTATTGGATGAACCCAAGGCCAGATATTATATTTCGCCTTGATGCAGAGGTAGCCCAAAGTTTTGGAATGCCATCGGGGCATGCACAGGTTTCCGCTGTGCTCTGGTTTTGGCTCGCTTATGAAGTGCGGCGATTATGGATGTGGATATTGGTAAGCTTTATCATGATTATGATCTGCCTATCGCGCATCTATTTGGGGGTGCATGATTTGGAAGATATAATTGTTGGTCTGGCATTAGCGGCTTTGTCGCTCTTAGTACTTAAATTCATGCTTTATCCTCCATTGGACAGATTGAAACCTAGTCTGCAGAAATTTAGACAGCTTCATGTTCGCTGGCACTTGCCAATGATATTGATGTTGATGTTGTTTTTATCCTTCATTTGGCCAAGCTCAACCAACAGTTATGAAACGCTATTGGTCTGTGCCTTGATGATGGGTTGGCTCTATGGCCGTCAAATATATGATGATTATTTGCGCTATGAATTGCGTCCAAATATATTAGGCTATGCTATATCAGCGCCCATTTTAGCAGGATTAGTGGGCATAATTTCGATGGCCATATTAAGCATCATAACGCGCTATATTTTCGCTGGCCTAGACGAATATAGCGGTGCATTTTTATCGCTGCTAATTTTAAGTTTCTATATGACCTGCGGCGCACCATTATTGTTCAAAACACTCAGAATTATGAGAGAGAGTTAAGCCTTACATATTTTAGCACAAAAAAGCCCGAGGGAATTGCTTCCTTCGGGCCTGATATTTGTAAAGAGCTTTATTTAGCTGCTATAATACATGTCAAATTCAACGGGGTTAGGTGTTGTTTCCATGCGGCTCACCTCTTCCCATTTCAGCTCTGCATAAGCATCGATTTGATCTTTGGTGAATACATCGCCTTTGAGCAAAAACTCATGATCGGCTTCTAAGGCTTCCAACGCTTCGCGCAATGAACCGCATACTGTTGGCACTTCGGCAAGCTCTGCTGGTGGAAGATCATAAAGATTTTTATCCATAGCATCGCCAGGATGGATTTTATTCTCAATACCGTCAAGACCCGCCATGAGTAGCGCTGCTGCTGATAAATAAGGATTAGCTAGCGCATCAGGGAAACGAAATTCCACACGCTTTGCTTTTTCACCAGCACCATATGGGATACGGCATGATGCGCTGCGATTACGGCTCGAATAGGCAAGAAGCACGGGCGCTTCAAAACCTGGAACTAGACGCTTATAGCTGTTGGTGGTGGCATTGGTAAAGGCATTACAGGCTTTCGCATGCTTAATAACGCCGCCGATATAATAGAGGCACATTTCAGAGAGGCCTGCATATTGATCGCCAGCAAATAAAGGCTTGCCGTCTTTCCAAATCGACATATGGGTATGCATGCCGCTGCCATTATCCTCTTTGATGGGTTTTGGCATGAAAGTTGCGGTTTTACCATAAGCATGCGCCACTTGCTGTACCACATATTTATACACTTGGGTGCGATCAGCAGTTTCCACCAATGTGCCAAAAGTAATACCCAGCTCATGCTGCGCTGCGGCTACTTCGTGGTGATGCTTGTCCATGGGAAGGCCCATTTCCATCATCGTTGATACCATTTCACCGCGAATGTCCATGCAGCTATCAACGGGAGCTACAGGAAAATAACCGCCTTTGGCGCGCGGGCGATGACCCATATTGCCCATATCATAGGATTTACCAGTGTTGGTGGGCAATTCAACATCGTCAATTTCAAAACCACTGCCATTATAATCATCAGAGAAACGTACATCGTCAAACATGAAAAACTCTGGTTCAGGCCCAACATAAACTGTGTCGCCTATGCCAGAAGATTTCAAATAAGCTTCGGCGCGTTTTGCGGTTGAGCGCGGATCGCGTGAATAAAGCGACCCATCACCAGGTTCTACAATGTCACAAACAACGATCAACATGGGCGTTGCCGAGAATGGATCGATATAGGTTGCATCCAAATCAGGGCGTAAAATCATATCGGATTCATTAATGGCTTTCCAACCTTCGATGGATGAGCCATCGAACATAAACCCATCTTCTAAAGCGTCTTCATCGACCACATTTGCACACATTGAAAGATGTTGCCATTTGCCGCGAGGGTCAGTGAAACGTACATCCACCCACTCAATGTCATGTTCTTTAATCATATCTAAAATATCTTTGGCGGTTTTTGCCATTTTGTCTTCCCTTATATTTTCCTCTTCATCAGGCTGAGGATATTGATTGTTATGTTTTGCCATGTCCTGAGTTATGGCTTTTGAAATTATGAATTATTATTAGATTGCGTCTTCATTGCGTTCGCCCGTACGGATACGTACTGCCGTTTCAACGGGCATGACAAAAATCTTACCATCACCGATACGCCCCGTTTGCGCAGCATTTGAAATAGCCTCCACCACGCGATCAGCCAACGAGTCCTCGACAACGACTTCCAATTTAACTTTGGGGAGGAAATCAACAATATATTCTGCACCACGATATAATTCGGTATGACCTTTTTGACGGCCAAAGCCTTTTGATTCGGTAACGGTAATACCTGAAACCCCCACTTCATGAAGAGCCTCTTTGACTTCATCTAATTTGAAGGGTTTAATGATGGCTTCAACTTTTTTCATGGTGCTTATCCTTTGATAATCTTGAATGATAATTATGATTGTTATTAACATCATAATTATTGTAATAACATATTCAAAGTAATAGCATATTCAAAGATTGTGCCAAACCTTATCATTAAACTGTAAAATTAGCCCTATCAGCTCTTGTGCTTTGGTTTACCTAGGAAACTATTTCCCTTCAATTTCTATAGTAATGTCATATGGAACTAACCATGAATACATCATCGATTATGATGATTAAAAATTAGGCAATTGCTTAATTTTAATGCATTTAAATCAACGCATCATGGAGCAATAATCGCGCTGTCATCTTTCTGTGCTTGCTCTGCTCTGCCAATCACAAAGGCACGGATATTCTCGGCTTGTGTTTCATCCATCACAGAAGAAAATCCAACCATACCGCGATCTTTTAATATGCCGTCAATAACAATAGATTTCCATGTCGCTTGATCCGCCAGCGTTGCTGATTTACGCAGATCTGGTAACACGCCGCCGCCCACGGCCCCCGCGCCATGACATACCATGCAATAGCGTAAGAAAGATTGCTCGCCATCGGCTATTAGCGCCGCATCGCCAAATTGCTCGGGCGGATTCCATTCATATTTGGTGGGTTCAGGTAGTGCAGGCAATTCCCCAGTTGCACCAAGCTTTAGCACGATTAAACGCGGTATGCTTGGGATAGGGTTAGCTGCGCCGCCCGCATAGCCAGCCACCAATGGGAATGCGCCGCCTTTGCTGGTTAAAAATGCAACATATTGCTCATCATCGACGCTATAAGATGATGCTCCCGCTAAGACGCCAGATTGCACAGGTAGCGAGAATAATTTTGTGCCTTTATCAGCGGAATAGGCATTAAATTCACCCAATGCATTGCCTTGGAAAACCAAATTACCCGCAGTAGTTAATGTCCCGCCATTCCACGGTGTTTGCTGGTCAATGGTCCAAGCCGCTTTGCCCGTGCGCGGATCAAAGGCCACCAATTGTCCTGTGGTTGCTGCTATCGCCGCACGGATAAAATTCACATCATCGGGCAGCGAAAATCCTGCATTGGAAACATCGGTGTTAAAGCCCAATTTTTTGCGCTGTGCATCGAGGCCAGAGGCGGGTAAATAAGCTGCAGCAATTTTCTGCGCAGGGATATAAACCAATCCTGTAGTGGGGTTATAGCTCATGGGATGCCAGTTATGCGCGCCCAATGCAGACGGCAATGCCAAAAATGGCTTGCCCGTTTTGTAAAAGCGCGCCTCGGGATTTTCAATCGGCCGCCACGTTTCTTTATTATATCCTGTGGCCCAATTAACGCCTTCGATAAAAGGTTCGGCCGATATAGGCACGCCAGTTTTACGATCAATTGTAAAGAAAAAACCATTTTTTGGCGCATGATAAAGCACTTTGCGTTCTTCGCCATCGACCATTTGGTCGGCCAATATAATCGGCTGGGTGGCCGTGAAATCCCATGTTTCCGCTGGGGTTTCTTGATAATGCCAAATATATTCACCCGTATCAGGGTTAAGCGCGACCACCGATGATATAAACCAATTATCGCCTTCTCCTGCGCTGCGTACGCCATGGTTCCAGCTATTACCATTACCAACGCCTATGTAGAGCTGGTCCAGCTCAGCGTCATAAACGATAGCATCCCACACAGTGCCGCCGCCGCCGCTCTCGCGCCAATCGCCTTTTTGCGCTTTATCAGGGCCGCTCCATGTTGCGCTCGCTTTAGCCATAATGCTATCGCTCGCCTCGCCATCGGCTTTGCCTTCGGGGTTGGGCGTTGTGTAGAAACGCCACGCTTTTTCGCCGCTCTCTACATCATAGGCCGTAACAAAACCGCGCACGCCAAATTCAGCGCCGCCATTGCCAATAATCACCTTGTCTTTGAACACGCGCGGAACGCCCGTAATCGTGCCATTGGACGCGGGATCAAGCGTCTGCACGCTCCACAATTCATCACCGCTTTGGGCATCCAAAGAGACCAATCGGCCATCCAATGTACCGACGAACAATTTACCCTTCCAATAGGCAAGACCGCGATTAACCACATCGCAGCAGGCTTTTACCGCCGTTTCGCCAGGGACTTCAGGATCATAATCCCATAATGCTTCGCCTGTTGCGGCATCAAATGCGAACACTTTGGACCATGCTGTGGTGATATACATTTTGCCATCAACCACCACGGGCGTTGCTTCTTGGCCGCGTGCATCGGGTAGGTCGGCAAACCATTCAATACCCAATTGATCGACATTGCTCTCGTTAATTTGGTCGAGCGGGCTATGGCGTTGTTCGTCATAAGAGAAACCCGTCATCGCCCAATTGCTGCCATCGCCGCCACTAGCCAAATATTCGGCATTAATTTTATCATCTGCGCTGTCAATTTTTTTACAGCCGCTTATTGTCAAAGATACAGCCGCCATCATTGCCAGTGGTATGAAGCGTCGTAGCGTTTTGCTTTTGTTTAGATTTCTCACATTTCTCTCCCAATGTGAGTCGCAGTTTAATCGCTTGATTGAAAAGGTCCAGCCCTAACTTTTCAGTTCAACATATCAGCAATATTATGGTATATAAAATATGCGCATGACGAAGTGAAATCACCCTGCTATTCATCGCACATGACAGATTCTCCAAATGACAAAAACCATCTCTATTTGATCGATGGCAGTGCTTTTATTTTTCGCGCCTATTATAGCTTGCCGCCGCTTACCAACCCCAAAGGCGTTCCAGTGGGGGCGGTGTCGGGCTATACCAATATGTTGTGGAAAATGGTCAATGATCTGAACGCCGCCGATGGCCCAACCCATTTGGCGGTGGTGCTTGATAAATCAGGAACCAGCTTTCGCAATGAAATTTACGATCAATATAAAGCCAATCGGCCCGAAGCCCCCGAAGATTTGCGCCCGCAATTCCCACTAATCCGTGATGCAACGCGCGCTTTTTCTCTGCCGATGATAGAGGAAGAGAATGTCGAGGCGGATGATATGATCGCGGCCTATACGAAAGCTGCTCATGCACAAGGATGGAGCGTTACCATTGTGTCATCAGATAAGGATTTGATGCAATTGGTGGTCGATGGGGATGGACCCTCTGTCGATATGCTCGACACGATGAAGGATGTGCGCATCGGAAGCGAACAAGTAATTGCAAAATTTGGCGTTGGGCCGGAACTTGTTGGCGATATGCTCGCGCTGATGGGGGATAGCAGCGATAATATTCCAGGTGTTCCTGGCATTGGTCCAAAAACGGCGACCAAATTATTGGTCGAATATGGTGATTTGGAATCGGTGCTGGCCGCTGCCCCAGAGATGAAAAAGTCCAAAATGCGC
>CALDZL010000090.1 GCA_937944295.1 uncultured Sphingorhabdus sp. | reverse complement strand
AAAGGCGGCAATGCTCTGCGAATAAGGAACGCGGAAATCCAGCTCGCCATGAATGACCAGCATCGGTGTTTTCCAATTGGTAACATGGTTGACGGGATTCCATTTTTCGCCATCTTTACGCGCCCACCACGGGCCACCATGGTCCCATTCATCGAACCAAAGCTCCTCTGTCTCAAAGGCAAATTGGCGTAGGTCAAATAAACCCGCATGATTGACGATACATTTAAAGCCGTCATTCCATTGGCCCGAAATCCAATTCATCATATAACCGCCATAAGATGCGCCCAGCGCACAGGCATTTTGGGTGTCGGCCTGCGGATCGATTTTGCCCGCAGCAGCAAGCCCTAATTTAAGGTCGGTCAATGGTTTGCCGCCCCAATCTTGGTTGATGCTGTCGGTAAATTCTTGCCCATATCCAACGCTGCCGTGGAAATCGACGCTCACAGTTACAAAGCCCTGCGATGCCCTAACTTTTGGATTCCAACGAAATGACCAGCTATTACCAAAGCTGCCTTGCGGCCCGCCGTGGACAAGGAACGCCACAGGTAATTTTTCACCTGCAATAATTTTGGGATGGGCTGTCGGCTTAATAATTTGCCCCCATACTTGATCATCATTCGCACCAGCAAAATCAAAGCGCTGAACATTGACTTTATCAATCTCGGCGAGCAGCGCATCATTAATAGACGTGAGTTTTTTCTCGCCTGTTTGCTCATTAAAATGAAAAATCTCATTGGGCGAATTTATATCATTTTTGGTATAGACGATGGAGCCATCTTTTAGCGCTACGATATTATTAACATTGCCGCCTTTGGATAGGCGTTTCGGTGTTCCGCCTGTAACCGCTATTTTATAGACGGGGTGATCCAATATATCTTGTGCTGTGATGTAGAGGCTTTTGCTATCCGCGCTCCAAGCGATTGAACCAACTGACCGATCCCAATTTTCGGTGATATTTTTGATGGTACGAGAGTCCAGATCTATGATCTTTAAGCTGAGTTTGTCGCTTTCATATCCAGCGCGCTTCATCGCCAAATAGGCAATATATCTACCATCGGGTGAAGGTGTTGGCATGGTGTCGGTTGCTGAATTGTCTGATGTGATGTTCTCAGATTTATATGCTTCTTGAGCTATCGCTCTTCTTTCATCAATATCTAACTTCTTAGAAACTTGTTCATTTTTATCTGAGGCGCGTGCTACTTGAGTTATCCTAAGGTTTTCAATCATCTCTTGATCTATTACCCTTTTCCAATAAATATCCAAATTGGTAGAGCGCGGCTCTTTTTTATCGGCGATACGTAATGTATAAAAAACAGCATCATCCGTTATGGCAATTTCTTCACCGCCGCCAAAGGGTTTGCTGGGTGTGTCGCCGACTTGGGTACTGATCAGGCGGCCATTGCTAAGGCCCTCTGCGCCCATATCATAGGTGAATAAGCGGCTAAAATGATCGCCTTTTTCCCAACTCCCCCAATGCCGCACAAATATTTTATCATATTCGCGTCCCGTGCCAGGGCCAAGAAGGGCGGTATCTTTGGCCACCACATCTTTGTCACAATTCAGGTCTGCACATTCTGTTGAGACATCGGCCCAAATCACTATTTTGCGTGTATCACTTGATAGTTTAAAGCCTGCAACATCGACAGTGAAATCGCTGACTTGGCTATGCTTGCCATCTTTATATTTCCAAATCTGTTCTAGGCCGCTGCTATCGCTTATATAATAGAGCGATCCGTCATTGGCATATGCTGGACTATGCGCAGGGGCTTTTGTTTTTATAGGAGTGGATTTTTGTTCATCAAAATGCTGAATATATAACCATGTTGAGCGTTCATTCTCTTTCAAATCGGTGCTGGTAACGGTGAACACCATGCTTTTGCCATCGGGTGATAGTGCTGGCGCATCAACGCGTTTGAGCTTGACCAAGTCCTCGGCCGTCATTGGCCGTGATTGCAGGGCGGGAACAGCGATGGTTGACACAGAAGCGAGGGCGGCCAATGCCGTATATTTATAATATCTCATACAAGTAGATTATCAAGACATGATATATGCGCAAGCTAAAAGCTAATGCAGGATAAAAATAGGTATGATTTATGTATGGCTGCGGCGTTATTCGGCTATTGATAGCCATTACCCTTTTTTGGTGATGCGCTTTATTTCCCGCTCGACCATTGATTCGACTAGAGTGGGAAGGTTGTCATCAAGCCATTCTTTCATCATGGGGCGCAGCATTTCTGTGACAAGACTTTCGAGTGATGTTTCGCCAGACCGCACGATTTGCGGACGAGCACTGGGCTGACTCAAGGCCGCTAATGTTGAGAGACTATGACGCAGTCCTTGTGCTGTTTCTTGATTGACCAGAGAATCATCTTCTAGTGATGTTAATTCTAACACATCTTTATCAAGCTGGTCGCAATTCTCATCTAATATGGCCTCCTCTGCCGATATTGTATCAAAAGCAGCTTTATTGGGACCATTGTCGATGACTTCATCTTCTGCAATCACTCTGCGAATCGATGATAATATCTCATCTATTGAGGGTTCTGCTTGGCGTTCAGCCATTATATATACCCCTTTAAACCTCAAACTTAACAATATCTATATTCATTGCATAACCCATGAACTGTAAAAATCAAAAAGTTTCGCTGAAATTCACTCTTTTTTCAAAGACTGTGCTTTTCAAGTCAATGATAGAATATATTTTATTCTAAATTGCCGCAATTAAGTTTAATTGTCAGGCAGTGGCTCGATTGGAGCCTCTTGTACTTTCGTAGCGGTTGTGCGGCTTGCTTGTTCTTCTGGATTGGGCTGTGTTGACCAATCATTGAAATTACCTTTAACTTTATTATAATCTGTCATAGGGTCATATAAGATTTCGCCGTCTAATCCTAAGTCGCGTGCTTCGGCTTTGCCCATGGACGCCAATAGAGTAAAACCAGCAACATAGGCATTGCGCTGAGCGGTGACCAATTGAACACGGCTATTGAGCAACTCCTGTTCGGCATTCAATATATCCAAAATCGTCCGATTACCCACACTATTTTCTGCGCGCACGCCCTCTAGCGACAATGTATTGGCTTCAACGGCGCGCTCAAATGCTCTGGTTAACTCTAAAGAGGCTTTCCAGCTCGCGTGCGAGGCGCGTGTTTGAGCAATGACATTGCGTTCGGCGGCGATCTCTTGCTCTTGCGCCTGGCTAAGAAGCGATTGAGACTGACGAATCTGGGCTGATGGACGTCCGCCTTGATAAAGCGGGATGGTTGCCCTTAAACCAATTGTGGCTGTAGTAGTTGCTTGCAAGAAATTAGCCCCAGGGATATTACCGCCCAATGTATTGAGGAAATTTGTATAATTTCCTTGGGCAAAAACATCTACCGTGGGAAGGCGTGATGCTTTAGCAGCCTTTATATCATATTTTGCAGCATCGCGATTTTCTTGCGCTGAGATTAGATCAGGATTTTGCGCTAACGCTATTTCAACCGCAGCAATAGGATCATCAGGCAGGTCAGGTAGGGGAGGCGGCGCTTCTAAGTTCGTTGGTTCGCTGCCAACAAATTGGATATAAATTTCTTTGCTGCGGATCAGATTGGCGCGGGCATTTTGTAAATTGCCGATAGCCTCGGCATAGCGCGCCTCGGATTGCGCGACGTCGGTCCGGGTAAGATCGCCAATTTCAAAGCGATCGCGAGTTGCTTCTAAATTGACGCTTAAAACACCGACTTGTGCACGGTTTAAGCGCACCACAGCCTCATCGCGAATAACGTCCATATAGGCAGCGACGACATTGGAAAAAATAGAGCTCTCGGTCGCACGCAAATTCGCGAAACCAGCCTGAACACGGCCTTTGGCGGCGCGGACATTATTTTTCACCGCGCCACCGCGATAGGTAGGGACAGTAAATGTCGCATCATTTGAGGTCAGTCGGCTCGGTGCAGTAAAACTATTGGGACTGGTGCGAATATTTTCCAGATAATTGCTTTGAATATTTAAGGTTGGACGGCCATTGGCTCTGGCTAAGGGAACATTCTCATTAATGACCTTTTGTCCAGCGCGAGCACCCGTTAATGTCGGGTTGCTTTTATAGGCTTTTTCCAGCGCTTCGCGTAATGTCTCTGCTTGGACTGGACTGGAAAATGAAAATATAGCCAATAGCGTTGTGGAATAATATAAAGTGGTTTTATGAAGAGACTTATAATTATAGTTCAAAAGCTAAATTCCTTCTCTTTTTCAAAACCAACTGCAGCCTGTCCGGTAAATTTCTCTATCTCGCATTCCATAAATGCAACCAGTGCTGCTGAACCGCCACGTTTATAGCCAATGCATAAATGGCTGATTTTGCCTTTGGATAGCCCACAGATTAGTCGGCCACCTTCAGCGATTTGTTCAATAATGGTCTGCGGAACTTGTTCAACAGCTCCCTCTATTATCACTACATCATAGGGCGCATGATCGGCAGCGCCAAGATGCAATGGGCCTTGCACTTGGATGATATTATCTGCACCATTGTTAATTCCAATTTCATTATCTAGGGCCACCACAGTCACAGCACGCTGGGCGGTTATCATTGCATTATATCCGCTCGTGGCACCAATAAATAGGACCTTATCATCTGTGCTAATATTTGCTTTTTGTAACATTAATGCGCTAGTTAGAGCGGGGGGTATATAGCGGCCATTACCGAGCGGCACTGAACGGTCCATATAGGCCAAATTGCGAAACTCATCGGGGACATAGCTTTCTCGCGCAATATCTGCCATAGCGGATAATATCCATTTTTGTTCAACGGCATTGGGACGTAATTGGCTGTCAACCATGGCTTTACGTGCTTTGGTTGCTATTACAGTAGATATATTTTCTAAATTAGATATAATTTCATTATCTGGCATAAGATCTGTCCTGAATCAAATATTATGCTCCTATAGCCTGATGTAGGCTTAGCGCAAAACATTCTATTATCTAATATCAGCAACAAGCTATTGCTCAAAGGCTATATTTCCAAGACAGTTTCCGATAAAGTGGCTATTTGAAACTATTAACGGTTATTGTTTCTGCTTACCCCACAAAAAACTCTATATTAGTAAGCCAATTATGATGAGAATTGAGAGGATGATGCATTTGCGCATTGCCAAGGTACAAAAGAATCGCTATCTGCCGCTTTCACCGCATTCATGAGGCCCGATGGCGGAGTGGTGACGCAGCGGATTGCAAATCCGTGAACGCCGGTTCGATTCCGGCTCGGGCCTCCATTATTATAGGTGATTATCCCCTTTACATACGTAGATTATTCTGCTATATAATAGTTATGAAACAAACTATTACTCAATTCTTTAAACAATTCCCTGATGACGAAACATGCTTGCAACACTTATTTGAGGTGCGCTTTGGTCAAGGTCATG
>CALDZL010000089.1 GCA_937944295.1 uncultured Sphingorhabdus sp. | reverse complement strand
TGCCGATGAAGCGCAAGTGATGATTGATACTTATTTTACGCGCTTCCCTGGTATCAACAATTATATCCAAGATACGCTGGAAAGCGTGAAAGAGCGCGGCTATAGCGAAACATTATTTCACCGCAAAACCCATTTCACGCGGATCAATTCCAAAAATCAGACCGAGCGCCAAGGTAGCGAGCGGGCTGCTATCAATGCGCCTATCCAAGGCACCAGCGCAGACATTATCAAGCGCGCGATGGTGCGCATGATGCCTGCATTATATGATGCAGGCCTTGGCCATGTGCGCATGCTGCTTCAGGTGCATGATGAATTGGTGTTTGAATTGCCCGAGGGCGATGTCGAGGCGGCCACCAAGATCATCCGCAGCGTGATGGAAAATGCAGCCAAACCCTATGTTGATATATCTGTGCCATTGGCCGTGGATATTGGTACAGGCAAAACATGGGGGCAGGCTCATTAATTAACAGTATAGGGAATCGCATTAAAATTTGATATATTAGTCACTTGATAAGTGTATATTTAGTCCTAATATAAAACTTAGTTTTAGCAATTGAAGGAATCCCACCATGAGTGAAGAAACCGCCCCACCAAACCAACCCGCAGACTATACCCCGCCGAAAATATGGAAATGGGACAGCGAAAATGGCGGGGCTTTCGCGAGCATTAATCGTCCTATCGCAGGAGTTACCAAAGAATTAGAACTGCCAAGCGGCGAGCATCCATTTCAGCTTTATAGCATGGCAACGCCCAATGGCGTAAAAGTGACGATGATGTTTGAGGAATTGCTGGCCATGGGTCATAAAGGTGCGGAATATGATGCTTATCTGATTAACATTGGCAGCGGCGATCAATTTGGTAGCGGCTTTGTTGATATTAACCCCAATAGCAAAATCCCTGCTTTGCTCGATCGCAGCGGTGATAAGCCTGTGCGGGTGTTTGAATCGGGCAGTATTTTGCTCCATTTGGCCGAGAAATTTGATGCGCTTATCCCCAAAGATGCTGCTAAGCGGACAGAATGTTTGAACTGGCTATTTTGGCAAATGGGTAGCGCGCCCTATTTGGGAGGCGGTTTTGGCCATTTTTATGCCTATGCACCGTTCAAAATCGAATATTGTATTGACCGTTTTGCTATGGAAGTGAAGCGTCAGTTGGATGTGCTGGATAAGCATTTGGCGGACAATGAATATATGGCGGGCGATGAATATAGTATCGCCGATATTGCGATATGGCCTTGGTATGGCGCGCTCATGCTGGGTCTTGTTTATAATGCTGCTGAATTTTTGCAGGTCGAGAGTTATAAAAATCTGATGCGCTGGACCAAGCAAATTGGCGCGCGCGATGCGGCCAAGCGCGGCAAGATGGTCAATCGTGCGTGGGGCGAATTACATGAACAGCTTATTGAACGTCATGATGCGAGCGATTTTGAATTGCGCACGCAGGATAAGCTTGGTGCATAAAACTTTGTCATCCTGAACAACCCCCCGTAACCCTCAGCACCCCCCGTCATCCTGAATTTATTTCAGGATAACAAAGCTTCGGATATGTTATGCTGAAGCGAGTTCAGCATGACGGTAACGGGATATAAGCATCCGCCTATAATCACGCACAATAATATCATGTAGCTGAACAAAAAATCTATAAACTATCGATAATATTATGTGCTCTGGATACCCGCTTTTGCGGGGATGACGATAAAGTTGGTTAAATTGGACCAATCCGCGTCAAACCACGCATAGCCGATTTAATAGCTTCTCGTCCTTCGTATAAGCCTACTCACCTTTGGCTTTGCGTTTCATGGTCATCCCCACGGCCCAGCGCCTTTGAAAGCCGCGCCAATGCGAGGCCTGTTCTCTGCTCGCTAAAGTGCCATTGAGCTGTTCACCAAAGGGAATATCCCATGTGCCGTCATTGGAATTTTCTGTGGGCGTATTGAGATAGCTTGCTTTATCTGAATCGCCTTTGAGATGTAGGTCCAAAAAAGCGGTGATAAAATGTTGGTTGATCGCATTGATACGCTCGGTCCGCCATACAGGCTCGCGCATATATTCGGTGGTGGTGAAATCTTGGTTGGCAGGAAAATCAATATCGCCAATCACATTACCCGCAATATTATGGCGCGCTTCTCGGTAGATGAGCATGTGCCGATCGCTACTCGTCATATTCTCGAATATCCATGAAATGCCATCATCAAAATCGGATACATCATCCTGATTGCCCGCAATAATCAAAGTTGGCACGCTTATTTTGCCAAGGCTGTCTGCTTGCCATGACCGGTTTTCGGGCGTAGCGCCCCAGGGAGCCATAGCGATTAATGCCGATATAGGGACATTTTTCTGTGTGCCATTCTTTATGGTGTCTTGCGATTCTTTGGGAATATTACCCAGCGACTCTGCGCTATAATCATAGGGCGCACCAGCGGTGCGTATTGCGCCAAAACCGCCCATCGAATAACCCAACAGCCCAATTTTATCAGCATCTATGGCCGCATAATATCCCTTTCCAGCATCTTCATTCTGGGCCGCTTTTATCATGATATGATCGATAATTTCACGTTGGTCGAGCGAGCGGTTTTGCAGCACATTGCCAAAAGATAAGAGCCAAGAAGCAGCATTTGTTGCGGGCGCATCGGCATGATCGATAGAGGCCACGACATAACCGCGCGATGCAATATGCTCACCCAAATTGCTATAATGTTCGGCCCATCCTCCAAAGCCATGCGACATGATAACAAGCGGATATTTTTGCGCAACCTTAGCGGCTGCATTTTCAATCGCTCTGCCTTCAAAATTAACAGCTATAGGATCATGTTCCCCAACAGTAATGTTGTGGGGATATAATGTTCCATTTGTGTCATTATTGTCGGTTGGATACCAAAAGCGCACCCGTAAACTGCGCGGCGCAGGATCAACATTGCCCGTTATGATGCTGCTTGCAGAGATGATAGGGCGATCATTAAGCGAGATATTCTCTATCTGTGTGCCAATAGCATGGTCCCCTAAGCGTCCTAACTCAGGCATTTCACTTGGGGAACCAGCGTGGGTGGTCGGTAAAATTGTATAAGCGGTGACGCCGCCGCTAATGAGCAAGAGGCCCAATATTCCGCTTGCAATATATCTTTTTTTCATACGCTATACTCTCTATGGATCATTGCTGCGTTCGCCG
>CALDZL010000088.1 GCA_937944295.1 uncultured Sphingorhabdus sp. | reverse complement strand
GTCGAAGAAGTGAGCCGCGCCAGCGCTTCTATCGGCCTAAGTTACGGCGCGCACTCGAACCTCTGCGTTAATCAAATCCGCCGTTGGGCAACCCCCGAGCAAAAAGCAAAATATCTGCCGAAACTCATATCGGGTGAGCATATCGGCAGCCTTGCCATGAGCGAAGTTAGCGCGGGATCAGATGTGGTTTCGATGAAATTAAAAGCCCAAGAAATATCAGGCGGATATGTCTTGAACGGCAGCAAATTTTGGATCACCAACGCACCCTATGCCGACACATTGGTTGTCTATGCCAAAACGGGTGAAGGCTCTGGTGGGATAACCGCATTCCTCATCGAAAAAGATATGGAGGGCTTTTCGATCGGGCAAAAGATCGACAAAGTTGGTATGCGCGGATCACCTACCGCTGAATTGGTGTTTCAAGATTGTGAAGTGCCAGTCGAAAATATCATGGGGCCCTTAAATGGCGGGGTTGGTGTCTTGATGAGCGGGCTAGATTATGAACGCGCCGTGCTAGCCGCGATACCGCTAGGCATTATGCAGGCTTGCCTCGATACGGTTATTCCCTATGTGCGAGAGCGCACGCAATTTGGCAAACCAATTGGCACATTTCAGCTCATGCAAGGCAAGATCGCCGATATGTATGTGCGCCTTAATAGCGCGCGCAGCTATGTCTATAACGTCAATCGATCATGCGATAATGAACAAACCACCCGCTTTGATGCAGCCGGCGCTATCATGTACGCATCAGAGAGTAGCGTGCGCGTGGCCGAAGAGAGCATCCAAGCTTTAGGCGGCGCGGGATATACCACCGATTGGCCTGTGGAGCGCTATTGGCGCGATAGTAAACTCCTTGATATTGGAGCAGGAACGAATGAAATTCGCCGTATGTTGATAGGCCGCGAATTGATTGGGGGTCAGTAAACAAGGTAATGGATTCCAACCAAATCAACTGGCATAAGTTAGCTCTAAAGCTTGAAACTATTACTGATACTGAAAATGGGTATTCAGAAGTTGGCGGCACTAAGATTGCAGAAACCGCGCTAACAGAAATATTAGGCGATGAGTTTGTAACTAAAGCAGTTGATTATTACGTAACTCGCTCACCTGGTTCTGAACTGGCGCGATCAGTATTAATGCTTATAAAGCCCAAAATAGCAATTCAGCGATGTTGGGAAATTTTTGATAGCTATATTGATAAGCAGCAACAATATAATGCTTTATCGTTACTACGCGACATTTGCGATATATCCGTTATGGAACGTATTCCAGAGTTGTTTAGCCATAATGACCATAGGGTTCGTATGGCCGCTTTAGCACTTGTAGATGAGTTATCTGTGATTAGAGAAGCTATGGAATTAGAAGATGCAATGCAATATTGCAAAATCGGTCTAAAAGACAAACATGAACTTGTTAGTTTACAGGCGCAGCAGATAGTGGATTCAATTGAAGATTTGAGAGAATTTTCAGAAAATCAAAAGGTTTTGTGATGGGTATATTCAATGGATAATCCAAACCATCGTCATCCTGAATTTATTTCAGGATCTATTACCTGCAATAAAATAATGATAGATGATGAACAATGGATGCTGGAACGACAGTCACCGAAGGTGAAACAAGTTCAGCATGACGGAGAGAAGTAAATGAGTGTATATATTATAGCGCGTTTCAAAATCCACGACCGCGCGGCCTATGATCGCTATGAAGAAGGCTTTGGCCCAATATTTGAGAAATATGAGGGCAAAATGCTGAGCGTTGATGAAGACCCTAAAGTCCTGCAAGGCGATTGGGATTATAGCCGCAGCGTGCTGATCGAATTTCCCGATAAAGCCGCCGCCTATGCATGGATGACTTCACCTGAATATCAAGAAATCGCCAAAGATCGATTGGCAGGAAGCACAGGCGATTCCATCATGGTGGAGGGGTTTGAAGGATGAGCACTTTATTATTGTCTCTAAAATTGACTTTCATAGCGACCTTAGCTTTTGCATTCGCTAATCCCGACAATACACCAGCAGCGCAAAGTGATCAAAGTTTAACAAACGATGAAATATTTAATAATATTGGTAAGACATGGATATTGAATGAAGAAGTGAATAAAATCATTTATCAAGATAAAAATATTCAATCCGAAATTATGAGAGTTGGTATTCCAGATGCTTGTGCATCTATTAAACAATCATCCCCACAGGTTTTGAAAGAATATGAGGGTGCGTTTAAAGTTTTGTCTGTAAAAATGGTGAGGAAACATTTTCAAAACAAAGTGGAAAATGGAACAGACCCCTTTTTCTTTCATAACCATAAAAATAGCTTAACAAAATTTCTAAAAAACCATCATAATGATTTTTTTATCGAAGTCGCTAATAAGTCCATTGCTAATAATTTGCAGCACTTAAAAAAACTTCCTGATACACAAGAAGATTGGCGAGGCCATTTCGCAGATTGGGACTTTACAGTAAGGCCACATCTTCCACTTAGCACAGCATGTTTATTAGATGGTTCATCGAACCTAGACAAAAAACGGTTTGCATTTGATGGTTTCTTTAAAAAGAAAGTTACAAAATGAGCGCACCTATTTTACCGACCAATATTGATCTGCAATCCGATGGTGCAACGGCCAATGCCGAGCACAATAAATCCTTGCGCGATGAGCTGTGGGACAAGGTTGCGCAGGCTGCCAAAGGCGGGCCAGAAAAATCGCGCGAACGCCATGTTGGGCGGGGCAAATTATTACCGAGAGAGCGTGTTGAGCGCCTGCTTGACCCCGGATCGCCCTTTCTTGAGATTGGTCAATTGGCGGCAAATGGCCTCTATGGTGATGATATAGCGGGCGCCGGTATCATTGCGGGTATTGGCCGCGTATCAGGGCGGCAAGTGATGATCGTCTGTAACGATGCCACCGTTAAGGGCGGCACATATTATCCGATGACGGTCAAAAAACATCTGCGCGCCCAAGAGATTGCGCTGCAAAATCATCTGCCGTGTGTCTATTTGGTTGATAGCGGCGGCGCCAACCTGCCGCACCAAGATGAGGTCTTTCCTGACCGCGATCATTTCGGGCGGATATTCTATAACCAAGCCAATATGAGCGCGCGTGGTATTGCGCAAATTGCTTGCGTCATGGGCAGCTGTACCGCTGGCGGGGCTTATGTTCCCGCTATGTCGGATGAAACGGTTATTGTGCGCAATCAAGGCACGATCTTTCTCGCAGGGCCGCCATTGGTCAAGGCCGCAACGGGCGAAGAAATTAGCGCCGAAGATTTGGGCGGCGGTGATATGCATGGCAAAAAATCAGGCGTGGTCGATCATGTGGCCGAGAATGACGAACATGCGCTTACCATTGTGCGCGATATTGTATCGCATCTTGGGCCAACGCATCACCCCGAAATCGATACAAGTGAACCTAAGCCACCAAAATTTGATGCCGATGAATTATACAGCATCATCCCACAAGATGTGCGCGCGCCCTATGATGTGCATGAAGTGATTGCGCGCATAGTCGATGGCAGCGAGTTTCATGAATTTAAGGCCAAATATGGCAGCACATTAGTATGCGGTTTCGCCCATATTTGGGGCATGCCTGTTGCGATATTGGCCAATAATGGCGTGCTATTTTCCGAAAGCGCGCAAAAGGGCGCACATTTTATTCAACTTGCCTGTCAGCGTAAAATACCCTTGCTATTTTTGCAAAATATATCGGGCTTCATGGTTGGCGGTAAATATGAACAAGAGGGCATTGCCAAACATGGCGCCAAGCTTGTCACTGCCGTTGCCACCGCCAGCGTTCCCAAAATCACTGTGCTTATCGGCGGCAGCTTTGGCGCGGGCAATTATGGTATGTGCGGGCGGGCCTATGCGCCCAATTTCCTATTTAGCTGGCCCAATAGCCGTATTTCGGTGATGGGCGGCGAACAAGCTGCTAGCGTGCTGGCCACGGTGCACCGCGATGCTAGCACATGGAGCGAGGAAGAGGCGGAGAATTTTAAAGCACCCATCCGCCAAAAATATGAAGATGAGGGCAATCCATATTATGCGACAGCGCGGCTATGGGATGATGGGATAATCGATCCTGCGCAAACGCGTGATGTGTTGGGATTAGCCTTTGCCGCTGCACTCAACGCCCCAATGCAGGAGGCACCCAAATTCGGCGTGTTCAGAATGTGAGCGGCGGTTTATTTATCATAGTTATGCTTGCGATCATTGCTATAGCGCGCACCAAGTTAGGTGATGCACAATACGATAATATTGTAATCTTCGCTTTCAAGTGGTTATTCATTTTGACCGCATGCTGTTTTTGCTGCCTGTACATTTATAGCCACTATTTAAGTTGATTATTTGCATAATATAATATGGCTTATATTAAAAAGCCAACATCATGCTGAATTTACTTCAATATATATTTCTTATGGAAACCGGAAGGCTATTCCGATAAATGAACCCTGAAACAAGTTCAGGGTGACGATATGTTTAATAAACATAGGGAGATTAAAAAATGATAGCTGAAGACCGTAAACAAGAATTATCTGAGATTTCTATAAAAGTATATCAACAACTGCAGGCTGGCTATCCTATTGATAAAATAAAACATCAATTTGATCATGTTCAAGAAGCAAACAAAGATGAAATTACTTGGGTCTTTAATGCTGCTAAAGAGAGATATATCGGATATTATGATCTTTATAAGCGAGAAAATTACAATACAGCAAAATGGATGATTATTGGTGGTTTATCGATAATCTTATTTGTTTACTTTATCTTGACATTGATAGGAGAACCCAATGCTGGAAGGAACCAAGGTAGAGCAATCATAGGCTTTATAGTAGGTACCTCAGCCTGTTGTTATGGAATATTTATTTTGGTTAAAGCCAGCAGTGATGATCGTCGCAAAGATTTAGATCAACTCTGATGATAAAAGACTTTATCACTCAAAAACATATTCGTCATGCTGAATTTATTTCAGCATCCATGGTGCATAATATTCTACCCAATGACTGGAAAACCAAGATCAAGTGCCAAGTCAATCCAATGCGGGTTGTCGCTTTCAATCAAATTAATTTTCCACTGTCTATGCCAGTTTTTCAATTGTTTTTCGCGCAAAATGGCTCCCTCCATATCAGCAAAAAATTCAAAGCGAACCAAATAGTGTACCGCATATTTTTTAGTAAAGCCATTCGCTACTTTGCTTCGATGTTGGTGCATACGGCCCATCAAATCAGACGTCACACCGATATAAATCGTGCCGTAATGGCCGCTCACCAATATATAGACGCAAGGTTGTTTTTCCATAATCCTGAACATGATACAAAATGGATGCTGAAACAAGTTCAGGGCGACGATTGGGTTCAGGGTGATGATTGGGTTCAAGGTGACGATGCCCTCTATGGTGATAGTAGTGTTTAAAATGGTTATGGGCTTAAAAACCTTATCTAGTGCGTCATTGCGAGACCAAATCTTCTTTGGACGAAGCAATCCATATGTTATGATTTCCACACAACAAATGGCGGCTTGCAATGACTGATGATTGGAAATTCACATCATGAAGCCCCCCGAATCCGTTAAGGCACTAGAAGAATTTGGTAGAGCGCGGCTGTCCAAAACATTTTTCATGCGCGATTTTTTATTCTCTGATATTGCGGCCATATATGGATTATCCAATATACCGCAAGACCCTGACTTGGCCATAAAGGCGGGTAGCAAGTTATGCGAAACATTGCTCGAACCGCTGCAAGATCGCTTTGGCCGCATAGCCATACGATCATCCTATCGATCGCCCACTGTCAATCAATTTGGTAATGAAAAAGGATTAAATTGCGCATCCAACGCCGCCAATGCTGCTACGCATATTTGGGATGAGCGCGATAAAGATGGCCATATGGGGGCTTGTGCTTGCATCGTCATTCCAGCATTTTGGGATATATTTCAGTCAGAAGGCGATTGGCAAAAATTAGCATGGTGGATACACGATCATCTCCCCTATTCAGAGATGTATTTTTTCCCAAAAACATTTGCGTTTAATCTAACATGGAATGAAAAACCAAAACGCAGAATCGATAGCTATGTGGCGCCCAGAGGGTGTTTAACCAAAGCGGGTATGCCCAATAATGACGGTTCACATGAATCCGAATGGCGCGGCATAGAAAAGGCCTTTATAAGATGAAATATTTTTCCATTGCCGCCCCTCGCCATGCTGAACTTGTTCCAGCATCTCTCTGTAATACTAATAGTCATGAGACCCTGAACCAAGTTCAGG
>CALDZL010000087.1 GCA_937944295.1 uncultured Sphingorhabdus sp. | reverse complement strand
GCAAGCACAGGGCCTAATTCATGACCACGTTTCAACGTCATGCCCTGTTCGCCAAATAAGGTGTATTGCCCTTGTTTATTGCGCAGCGATGGCCGCTTTTCAATACGATATTCCGCCCGTTCAGCAGCACGACGAAAAGCATGAAATATCGCAGCATCTTTGGTGAAATCTATCGCATAATCGCGCCAATTGCCAGCCGCAACCATACGGCCATATAAATCCAATATCTGTTTAAGCTCCTGTCGTTCAAAACCAACTTGCAATGGTTTTTGCCCCATTGAACGGGAGGCAGGAAAGTGAGATATTGTACCCATTTATTTCGATTTACTCTGTTTTTTAACAGGTTTAGCAGCCCTTACAGATTTTTTCTCACCGTTGTCATCAATATTAGCATTGGTTTGTTGTTCAAATATCAGCATCTGTTTTTGCAATTTTTTCATTTCATCTTGCAGGCAGGCTAATGTTTTCTCAGGTGGATTACTCGTCTCGGTACAGGGCGTACCATAGGGCACAAAATCTTGATTATAGGTTTCAGCTGGTACCAGAGTTGAACGTGCTCTGACGCCGACCATCGTAGCCCCTTCTGGCACATCATTGGTCACAACCGCACTAGCGCCTATGCGAGCGCGTTCTCCGACTGTGATTGGACCTAATATCTGCGCGCCCGATCCAATGATCGCATTATCCATAATGGTAGGATGACGCTTACCCCCCTCACCATTGGTAGGATTAGTGCCGCCCAATGTAACACATTGATAAATAGTGACATTGTTTCCAATAATAGCCGTTTCCCCAATGACTGTAAAGCCATGGTCAATGAATAAATTACTGCCTATCTGCGCCCCTGGATGAATATCAACCGCTGTAATCAATCGCGCAAAATGATTCACTAAACGCGCAAGAAAAAACATATTGCCATTAAACATCCAATGCGCAACTTTATGCAAACCAACGGCCCACACACCTGGATAGAGCAATATCTCCATGCGAGAGCGCGGTGCAGGGTCGCGGCTTTTGATCGATTCTAAATAATCTATCAATCTATCGAACATCTGGTCTCCTAATCGCCGTGGCTGTTATTCGCAGTAAAAGCAATTGCACTTATATCTTAAAACTAGGCACTTTCACGACATATTCCAAGATATTTTCTCTATATTCGACATATTAAGTATAGAAAAATCGATTTTGACGATTACATTACGCATAGTAATAGGTTTAATTTATAAATCAAAGGCCCAAAATGATAAGTTACCTGCCTACATTAAAACAATTGCAATATCTGGTTGCTCTGCATGAACATGGCCATTTTGGCAAAGCTGCTAAAGCCTGTTTTGTCACACAATCCACGCTCTCAGCAGGAATAAGAGAATTAGAAACATTATTGGGTATAGCATTGGTTGAGCGCACTAGGCGCGTCGTTCGCTTTACCTCTATTGGTAATCAGATGGTAGAAAAAGCGCATAGGGTTTTGCGCGAGTCTGAGGAATTAACCGATATAGCTCGCAGCGCAGGTCAACCTCTTACAGGTGAATTGCGCATGTCAGTAATCCCCACAATTGCGCCCTTTATATTACCCAAATTTTTGCCTGCATTAAGGAAGTCTTATCCTGAACTAAAATTATATTTGCGCGAAGAACCAAGCAGTGAAGCTTGTGCATCCCTTCATCATGGGAACGCCGATTGCGTTTTGCTAGCCCTACCCTATGGGTGCGGCGATATTGAAAGCTCTGAACTGTTTGATGATAATTTATTGGTGGCCATACCCAATGATGATGCAACCAAACTGCCCACAGAAGTTACACCGCAATATATCGATCCAGAAAAGTTATTACTTTTAGTAGATGGTCATTGCTTAAAAGATCATATTTTATCAGCCTGTAATCGTCCAGAGTTTGGTCAGAATTCAACTATGCTCGGCACGTCGCTGCATACTTTGGTTCAATTGGTAGATAATGGTTTGGGATTAACCTTAATTCCTGAAATGGCCATCAATGCAGGAATATTACACAACACCAAAATAATAACACGCCCTCTCAATGCTGAGAACCCAGCCCGAAAAATTGCGCTTATTTGGCGAACCAATAGTCCGCGTAAGCAGGAGTTTTTGTTGCTCGCTGACGCATTGCGCAAGCTCAAAAAATAAAAATATTACATTCTACCATGAAAATGAACGATCCACATCGCTCTGTTTTTGCTCTATCCAGCGCGATGTTCCATCGGCAAATATTTCTTTTTTCCACAAGGGGATATCGGTTTTCAAACGATCCATCATATAAACAATAGCTTCCATAGCCGCTTTGCGATGTACAGAAGCCGCCGCAACAAATACTATAGGCTCGCCTAATTTTAACAGTTCATAACGGTGAGTAATAGAGACACCAAGCAAGTGATAGCGCGTAATTACCATATCACATAGCTGCTCTAGGGTCTTTTGCGTCATCACAGGGTGATGTTCAATAGAAAGCGCTACAATCTCATTTTCAGAGCGTACTAGCCCAGTAAAACTGGCAATTGCACCAATGCTCTCGCTCCTGAATTTGCATAACTCCTCTCCAGGATCAAAGGGACAATTCTGTAGGGAGATATACCGTATCATCCACCTGTAACGGGCGGGAATATCGCCAGCTCCTGTATATTCTCTATGCTAACATCACTCTTGGCCATCTCATTATCCAGTGCAAAACGTAATGCGTCTTGATTGGCAAAGGCTATGCTATACGGCTCACCCTTGGCGGATAGATATTTTACTACATCATTAATGCTGCGAATATCGGTTGGGAAATGAATAATATCATAATCGCGGCCTATAATCTCACGCGTTTTAGCAAAATAACTGATCTTCATAACAGCGATTAATCCATATGTTTGAGACCGACGCGTAAATAATCCCAGCCAGTAATTAATGTCAAAATAGCAGCTCCCCAAAGGGTAAAAAAGGTTGCTAAATATAAATATGTATAGAGCCATTCAATATTTACGACGGCCCCGCACAATATTACACCGCCCAACGATAATAGTTGAAAGGTTGTTTTCCATTTAGCCAATTTGCTGACAGGCACAGAAACTTGAAGGCCTGCTAAGAATTCACGTAAACCCGACACGATAATTTCACGCAATAATATTATCAAAGCCGCAATGACATGCACACCATCAATATCGCGTGTAAATACGAGCATTAAGATGACGGCACCAACCATAATTTTATCCGCAATAGGGTCTAAAAATATACCTAGCTTTGACACCGTACCTTGGCTGCGGGCGATATAACCATCGAAATAATCAGTAATCGCCATTAATGCATATAAGCCCCATGCCAGTCCGTAATGTAATGGTGTTGGTGCATTCACACCGCCGCTATAATGTGGCCACAGGAGAAAAACCAAAATAGGAACGGCAAATATACGTGATAATGTCAAAATATTGGCAAGGCTTAACATTCTTATCCCTTTTGTCAGATATTGGATAAAGACACCAAATACCATCATAGTGTTTACTCACATAGGGCGGAATGCACCCACAACCAATAGCTAATTTCATTAGTTGCTTTTGTTAAGCATAAAAGTCATAACATATCAGCAAGAGATTTGATGATTTACAAATAAATATCAATATTCTCAAATGTCTGGGGAGGACATATATGACATCTTCTGTATCATTGCTGTTGAAAAAACGTTTCTTACCACTTTTTGTGACGCAATTTCTAAACGCTTTTAATGATAATTTCTTCAAAATGGCGATGGTGATATTGGTCACATTTGAAATCATGAGCGATCCAGCGTTAGAAGGACAATTCAATGGTCTCGCAGGCGGCCTATTAATGCTACCCTTCTTTTTATTTTCTTCATTCGCTGGGCAGTTAGCGGACAAAAAAGATAAAAGTAAAATCATTCGTATCATTAAAAATGCTGAAATCATCATCATGCTAGTTGGCGCATTGGGAATTTTGATTCAATCAATTCCCATCATGTTGATAGCCTTATTCGCTCTGGGTACGCAGTCTGCATTTTTGGGGCCGATTAAATATGCTATTTTGCCACAGCATTTGAAAGACGATGAAGTATTGAGCGGAACTGGCTTAGTTGAAGCAGGAACTTATATCGCAATATTGGGCGGTGTTATTTTGGGCGGGTCATTGCCTTCGGGTACCGCAGCTATAGGTATTATAATCTGTTCATTAATTGGCCGTTTGAGTGCCCAATTCATTCCCAATGCCCCACCAGAATTGGGCAGTGATGACATTAAGATTGATTATAATATTTTCAGAAGTAGCTGGCAGCTACTCTCAAAAACTATGAAAACTTCTCATATTGCCTATACCATTTGGGCGATTAGCTTTTTCTGGGCGATTGCTGCTGTATTAGGTGCTATTTTCCCACCAATGGTTAAAAATGCTCTGAACGGCGACAAATCGGTGGCCATTTTATTTACCGCCATATTTTCGATTGGGATAGCTATTGGTTCGATCACTATCAATAAATTACTTAAAGGCAGCAGTTCTGCAAAATATGCTATGTTCTCTGTCATCGTGATGGGGTTATTTGTAATCCATCTGTGGTGGGCAGTGGCCCAATGGACGATCCCAACTGGAGAGTTATTGAATTGGCAGAATTTCATCAATGAACCTTATGCTGTCATTATTATTTTAGATATATTGGGTATCGCTGTAGCAGGCGGCATGTTCGTTGTGCCCCTTTATGCTTTTTTAACAACCAGCGTCCCCAAAGTTGAAACAGCACGTACAATCGCAGCCAACAATATCATCAATAGCGGTGCCATGGTGCTGGGAACTATTATCTATATGGGGTTGATAGCAATTGGCATTAGCATCACTGATACATTATTCTTAATCTCATCAGCCTGTCTCTTTTCTGCTTGGTTAGCCTATCGATTAAATAAAATCGATGCGCTCGCTAAAGCAGCTAAAAATAGCGGTAAGATAAGGTAAAATAACGCTCACGCGATAAATGTATAAAAGACCACAAAAAATGCTATGAAACTAAGGACAAATAAATGTGTGTCCTCTTTAGTCCACCATTTAGCACTTTTCTCCTCAGCTTCTACAACCAAGACGTCAGTATCTATATTTTCGCGAAAGCTATGTTGCTTTTTAACCGCTATTGATATTAGGTTTCTATTCCTCATACCATGTGTTAACGAGATGTTAGGGATAATTGCTAGCACAAAGTCTATATCAAAATGGGACGTATCAAATTGCGACAGTCTAACTAATATTATTAAATAGTTGACCTTAGCCAAATACTGATAAAACGATGTAATGAGGCCCACAATAAAAATATTAGCAGGAGAATATTTATTTTAAAATAATAAATTTTATCCTATATTTGCATATAATCCGACGTTAGCCGATACATCGCCGTTGAATAACATTTCATAAGTCAGCTGAATTGATTGTGGACCCTCTATTACGCGTACATCAATTTGACCCGCAATAAAATCCATAAACCCATACAGCGCACGCCCCGCTTGGCTATCAAACGCAGCCTGCCCCAAATCATTAATAAATTCTTGAGCTGCTGCTGGTGCAAAAAAGAATACAGGTTGCACACCACTTATGTCATCACGAGCTTCGCTCTGACCAACATGGGTCATGCCAATTAAGGAGCTAAATTTTAGATTATCCCCCAGATATTTATGGATTTGCCTCAGAAATTCCGTATTGCCCGCAAAATCGACCGAAACGCTATTTTCTTCAACATCCAGACCATGCTCATCAAAGGCATTATCATAGCTCATCACTTGATCATAAAGGCCTGTGTCCAAGGTAAATTCTACATTGGCTGCTGATGTTATCCCTATGCGGCGCACATCTGGGCTATCATTCTTCACCATATAAGCAAGTCCCAATGCCGTTTTGGATGATGCACTAGTTATGATAATATTATCGGCGCCAAACCAATCCTCGCTGCGAAATTTATGTTCAATCAGGAAACTTGTCATAAATAAAGGTTGAACAATAGCCCGTAAAGCTTCCATATCATCATGCGAATCATCGGATAATTTGCGATAATGATTATATATGGGTGCCATTGGCGCACGATGTTCAGCGCTCTCTATAAATCCAGTCGATACATCGCCCTGCGCTGGTGATACAATCAGATGCGATCCCATAGGATAATATCCATAAAAACGCATACCTTCCTCAAATTCTGTATGCGTGCTTTCAATCACTTGCGCATACCCCCAAACAGGGACAATTCCATAATTATTATCTTCGGTTGGAAAGAAATTCCAATACCCCACCATATCGCCCGTTGCTGCATAGCTAATATTATTAGCCGTTAGTGCAAAGCCTTCAATTTTTAATAAGAGCTGATCTTCTTCTAATTGAGCAATATCACTAATTTCAACATTTGCTCTGGAAATATCTTTTTTATCAATAACTATATTCCATTGTTGATAATCTTCCATATATCATGCCTTTTAATTACGTAATGAACATATTAATAAATTTCTCATATGAGATAGCAACAATAAATATTGATTTTAGCATATAATATTATACATTATAGCAATATTGTAGATCATCAAGAAACTACCTTGCTTAATGGAGTATTTAGTGTGCAAAAATTTTTAACAAGCTTGGCTTTAACTTCAACCATAATATATTCACAGAATCTATATGCTGCTGAAACAATCGCCTATGCACCTGCTGCGGATTGGATCAAGCAAACAGATATCGTTGAATTATTAGAAGAAAAAAAAGATAGCAATGCCTATTCTGTACTCTGGGATGAGCAAATCAAAATAGAAGATGGCGTAAAAGAAGAGTATAGCGACCTTGTGCTTCGGGCATCTAGCGCTGATTTCTTATCACAAATGGGAACTAGTTTTAAAGCAACTTGGCAGAAAGATAGAGCGAATATTACGATTCATGCCTTTGAAATTTATCGCGATGGGAAAATTATTAATTTGCTGGACGATGAAGATGATATTTTTGAAATCATTAGGCGCGAGAGGAATCTGGAGAGACAACAGCTCAATGGTCAGCTCACGGCAACAACACAATTGCGTGATTTACAATTGGGCGATGTGGTTCGTTTTGCCTACACCATCAAAACTAGTAATCCATCTTTGAAAGAGCGCGGTGAATTTTCGCGCAGTTTTTCTCAGACTGAGCGCTCCGTTGACAAAACCTACCGGCGTATCATTTGGCCTAAAAATAAAACACTAAATTGGAAAACGCACAGCGATGATATTAACCCGCATATTACTTCCTATGGCAATTATAATGAAATGGTCATAGATACGATCATTCCAAAAGAAAAAGATAAACCCAAAAATGCTCCTATACGATATCGCATGGCACCGTTTTTTGAGGCCAGTAATTTTAAAAGCTGGAAAGAAGTATCCGCCGTTGCATCCTCGCAATATAAATCCAAAGGATTAATCAAACAATCACCAGAATTATTAGCGGCCGTGCAGAGTATAAGAACAAATAGCAACGACCCTATGAAGCAAGCTGAACTTGCTATTCGATTGGTGCAAGAGAAGATTCGCTATCTCTATAATGGTCTAGGTTATGGAAATTACGAGCCGCAATCACCGTCTGAAACATGGCAGTTAAAATATGGCGACTGTAAAGCCAAAACATTATTATTATTATCAATTTTACATGAGCTTGATATTGATGCAGTCCCGATTTTAGTCAATCTAAATCTAAAAGACGCCATTGGTAAACGTATCCCATCAATGATGGCGTTTAATCATATCATGGTGAAAGCAAATATTGATGGACAGACTTTGTGGATGGATGGCACTGGTCAAGGTGATCGGTTGCGTGATATAATGGTAGCACCTGATTATCGTTATGCATTGCCTGTTGTTCCATCTGGTGCGGATCTCGAAGAGATCACTATCACGCGTAATAGCATTGCTGACCAAGATACAGTATTGCGATATGATTTAAGTGCTGGCCGCGCGCTGCCCGCACTTTTGGATGTAGAATTAACCTTACGGGATCAACAGGCTTTTGAACTAGAAAATACCCGTAATCAATTTTCAAATGATAGGTTTCAAGAGAAATTACGCAATATCGCAGCCAGCTATGTTCTCGGTAATACAATATATAACGCCAAATTTAGCTTTAATAATCAGACCAGAGAAGGAATTATTAGAGCTAAAGGGATTTCTTGGTTAGATTGGAAAAAAAAGGCTGGGAAATTTAAACATGAAATTTGGTCCGCATTGACCAACAGTAAAATTAGTAAAGACCGTACTTCCGAAGAGTGGAAAGATATTCCAGTATTGGTTTCAAATACCAATTATTTCCGCGAAAAAACACAATATATACTGCCGCAATATAAAAACCCATTCACTTTATCAGGAAATGCACAAATTTCAGTAACAATCGAAGGACGGACAACCGATCGAGAGACATTGCTTAGAGATAATATTCTCTCTTTTTCAGAAGCAACCTATCCTGTACAATGGGAAGTTAAACCATCACAATTAACCATAGACCGTCAAACGCTAAATTATCAAAACAGAAAAGCTGTTTCCATTGTCCTTCCTGATGATGCTCCTGAAGAGTGGAGAGAATTTGATGCCGCAAAGACGAATGGCGCTGCAGAAAAAATTATTACTGGTTTGAACACATATGTAGATAATGCCAAAGCCGATGATAATGGTCCATTAAACGACAGGGCTTATTTCTACTGGCAATTGGGAGATTATGAAAAAGCTTCCCAAGATTTAGAGGCTTCCATTGCAATTGAACCCACAGCAGCCAATTATAATTGGCTAGCCACCATGTTGGTTGGCACTAATGAAAAAACAGCATTAAGCGCACTAGAAAAATCATTGGATTTAGAGCCTACCAACTATGATTCTATATTTGATATGGTCAAAATTTACACAAAACAAAATAATATAGAAAAAGCTATGGCCATCGTTGCCAAAGCCCAAAAACAAGGACTATCTGATATTGATGCAGCAGAATTAAATGCTGAAATATTCCGTAGTCAAGGCAAATATGATAAGGCAAATGCGCTTATCAGTGAATTATTAGAGGATGATCCTGATAATGCGTTTTTATTGAGCGAGCGCTGCCTTACTAATGCCCTTGCTAATAAAGACCTACCTGCTGCAAAAGATGATTGCACCTTAGCGATAGAAATAGCAAATAAGCCTGCATATATTCTTGAAAAAAGAGCAATTGTTCATTGGAAGATGGGTAATCATGACATGGCAATAGCAGATTTAGATCGTGCTATTCATTACAGCAAAAACCGCAGTGGTTCTCATTATCTCAAGGCTGTCATATATAAAGATATGGGTAAAACGGAACTGGCTGAAAACGCAATGCGCATGGCATTATTTCAGTATAAATTTGCAGATGATTATTACAAAAGCCATGGCATTACATATTAAAAATGAAATACAGGAAACTATTTTTCATTTGAGCAACAATATTTTTGTATGATGACATGTCGGTAAAGCCCTGCTAATCGCGCGCTATGAATGAATTAGATAAAATCCGTAATTTCTCTATTATCGCCCACATTGACCATGGCAAATCAACGCTTGCTGATCGATTGATACAGCATACTGGTGGTTTGACAGAGCGCGAAATGAGCGAGCAAGTGCTCGACAATATGGATATTGAAAAAGAGCGCGGAATCACCATCAAAGCGCAAACTGTACGCCTCAACTATAAAGCCAAAGATGGTGAAATATACACGCTCAGCCTTATGGATACACCTGGCCATGTTGACTTTGCTTATGAAGTATCGCGAAGCCTTGCTGCTTGCGAAGGAGCATTGCTTATTGTTGATGCAGCGCAAGGGGTTGAGGCACAGACATTGGCCAATGTCTATCAATCGATAGAGCATGACCATGAAATATTGCCCATTATCAACAAAATTGACTTGCCCGCCGCCGAACCAGAAGTGGTCAAAAATGAGATAGAAGAAATTATCGGTATCCCAGCCGACGAAGCGGTACTGGCCTCTGCCAAAACGGGCATTGGTATAGAGGAGATGCTCGAACAGATTGTCACCAAAATACCGCCACCAAAAGGCGATAGAAACGCCCCATTGACGGCTATGCTAGTGGATAGCTGGTATGATCCTTATCTGGGCGTGGTAATTTTGGTGCGGGTCATCGATGGTGTAATTACCAAGGGCTTAAAGATCAAATTTATGGCGCAAGGCACCGAGCATTTGGTCGATCGTGTTGGCTGTATGAACCCAAAGATTCAAAATTTGGATGAATTAGCTGCTGGTGAAATAGGGTTTATTACGGCGCAAATTAAAGATATTAGCCAAACCGCAGTTGGTGATACGATCACCACGGTAAAAGGCGGCGCTACCGAACCTCTACCTGGTTTTAAAGAAGTGCAATCGGTTGTATTTTGCGGCCTCTTTCCCGTTGATGCTGCCGATTTTGAAAAATTACGCGAAAGCATCAGCAAATTGCGCCTCAATGATGCAAGCTTTACTTTTGAGATGGAAACCAGTGCAGCTTTAGGGCAAGGCTTTCGCTGTGGCTTTTTAGGGCTATTGCATCTTGAAATTATTCAAGAACGTTTGGTGCGCGAATATGATTTAGACCTTATCACTACAGCGCCGTCTGTGGTGTATAAAATCATCATGAACAATGGCGAAGAGCAATTTTTGCATAACCCCGCCGATATGCCCGATGTCGTGAAAATATCAGAGATTCAAGAACCATGGATAGAGGCCGTTATTTATTGCCCTGATGAATATTTGGGCAGCATCCTCAAATTATGCCAAGATCGTCGCGGCGTACAAAAAAACCTCACCTATGTCGGAGATCGCGCGCAGCTTACCTATGAACTGCCGCTTAACGAAGTGGTGTTTGATTTTTATGATCGCCTCAAAAGCATATCACGCGGTTATGCGAGCTTTGATTATGAGCAAATTGGCCTGCGCACGGGGGATTTGGTCAAGATGAATATTTTGGTCAATGCCGATCCCGTGGATGCGCTATCCATGATTGTTCACCGCGAGGCGGCTGAGGCACGCGGGCGTCATATGTGCGAACGTTTAAAAGACCTTATTCCGCGTCATTTGTTTAAAATACCTGTGCAAGCAGCCATTGGCGGTAAAGTCATTGCTCGCGAGACCATTGCGGCAATGCGCAAAGATGTGACGGCCAAATGCTATGGCGGCGATATTTCACGCAAGAAAAAATTGCTCGAAAAACAGAAAAAGGGCAAAGCCAAAATGCGCGAATATGGCAATGTATCAATTCCGCAAGAAGCCTTTATTGCTGCGCTTAAAATGGGTGATGAATAGATTTCCAAAGACTAAGGCATGTTGAAACAAGCTATCCGAAACAATATCTAGAATCTCTCAAACCTTATTCCGCAGGTTGCACCTGATGCGCGCCAACGCCCTTAGGTTTAAATAGCCTAGCAAATTTATTGATAGTACGCGGAATGACAGCATTTTGATCCATCCAAGCCGCATAGTCTCGATAGATTGGATCGGCCATCAAATGCTTTTCCTCTGTCTTGGCCCGCCAATAATATATCGCACTCACAAGAGCCAACATAACGCTATTTCTGATTGCGTCATAGATATTATCACTGGTCACCAAAAACGGCATATAACAAAACCACCAATAGGTGTTTTTAGAGAGATAAGCAGGATGTTTGGTCCAACGATAGGGGCCATTGGTTAAAATACCGCGATGCGTAAGGTTAGAGAAACGCAATCCAAAAGCAACCGTCGCCCATGCATAAATAGCGGTTAAGATAACCAGCCAAGCGCCCCAAATAATCAGCACAGCTTGGTGATCAGCAAACCAAAAAGCCCAATCTGATGTGTTAACTCGATACGTTAGTGGACCTCCATCCATCAACAAAAAAGGCGGATAGCACATTAATGCAGCGAGCCACCCCGCCAAATAGGGATTAGCTGTACGGATATGCGCATCCAGCGGTTTCATGGTGAGCAAATAACCCACCGTCGCAAATTGCACGTCCATTAAAAACATCACTACGATCAAAGATATAGCGATAGCCACCGGGTTTTGAATGATTTGCGCAATATCCATACGTACCACTTCGCCAAACCCACCAGGCACTATCGAAATCATAAAGGCTAAGAAAAAACCTTTTACCGCCCAAGCACGTAAATGATGTAATATCTCATCTTTATCCCAACCATCTAATCCAGAGAGCATGGCTCCAAAATGCCAAGCGCCATCGCGCGGGTTCACCATATAACGGTCAATCCAAATGACATAAGGAACAGAGATTATCACCAATGGAATAGCCGCAAATTCAAACATTTCCATTGAAAAAATATAAGCACCAACCCAATACCAACGGCACAATACATAAATGGCGGCAATTATACCCCAAGTCATCCAAAGTCCCGCAATTTTCACAATACTATAATCTATTATTTCAGAGACAGGTTTTTTAATGGACCAATCCAAACCCGTAGTCGTTCGTTTGTGGACTTTATCGACCAATAATGACCAAAGCACCATGGGAGCACCGCAAAAGATGAGAGCAATAAGCGCCGAATAGGGGCCATCGGCTAATGCTGGTAAGCCAGGAAAACCAAGCAATGCGGCAATATCTCCAAAATTACGGGCTATGGCTATCCATAGGAACAATCCGATTAGCCCACAAACACCAACCATGCTGCTAACGGCGGATTCAGGACGCGCATCAATATTGTTTGGTTCTGTGTTCATATCATCATTCTTACTTTGGTTCATAAAACGCATTAACCTAAAATAGTAATCAAGCCGTGAATATAGAGTAAATATAATATTTACATAAGCAAATTTCTAAAGCGCAACGAGATTATACAATATTTGAGCGCAATATAAAAATAGCAATATAGCCCCTTCTATACGGCTTATAGCATATTTTGTAGCAGCAAAAATAAGCAATATGATCGAAGATAATAATAGAATTGGTAGCCCAAATGAGAGTAATTCTTGGGGGATTGTCGCTGGCGCTAATGTCGCTGTTGCACCGCCAATCAGCAGTAAATTAAACAAATTAGACCCCAATATATTACCCAAGGCAACAGCGCTTGCTCCTTTGCGTGCAGCGATGATTGCAGTCACCAATTCGGGCAAAGATGTGCCTATGGCAATGATAGTCAATCCTATAACCGCTTCTGACATGCCAATGGCCGACGCTATATCAACCGCGCTACTAACCAACCATCTGCCGCCTAAGATGATTAATATTATACCCGCCGTTAATACCGCTGCCGATCGCGCCCAATGTTGCTCATCGTGCAAATGCGTATCCGTTACTTCTAATGCAGCAGCCTTGGCTCCTGCGGCAGTATCGCCTTCTTCTAGGATAGATAAAACCATATTATGCTCTTCTGTTAGAGACATATTAGCTGGCACATCTCCTGCATTCATTATCCTATTTTCAGAAATATAAGCATAAATAAGATAACCAATCAATATCATCAAAAATACAATACCCATTGGCATGCCAACCCATCCAGCGCTAGCACAATAATAGAGTATAGCCGTTATTACCAATGCCAACCCGCCATCACGCCACAATGGTCCACGCGCAACTGCCATAGGCATGATCAAAGAAGCTGTCCCGAGTATTAGCAAGCTATTTGCAAGATTGGATCCCACCACATTACCCCAAGCAATACCAGGGGAACCAGCCAGTGCAGCTTCTAAACTAGCCACTAATTCTGGTGCTGATGTGCCAAAACCAACAATCGTAAGTCCGATTAACATTTGCGACATGCCCGCGCGTTCAGCTAATCGTACTGCACCGCGTACCAATAATTCACCACCTAAAATAAGAAGCACAAAGCCTATGAGTAAAAATATAATGGATATTAGCATCTTATACTCTCAATATGACTATTTTAAAGTTGATCTATATCTTGTTAAATCAACCGCGCCTTTTACCCAATAATCTTAATCTCAATGCATTTAGTTTGATAAAACCAGCAGCATCTTTTTGGTCATAAGCGCCGCTATCTTCTTCAAACGTAACAACGTCTTCGCTATATAAATTATAATTTACATCGGCTTTGCGGCCTACCACAGAAGCACTGCCTTTATAGAGCTTCATGCGTACTGTTCCGCTAACACGCTCTTGGCTTTTATCGATCGCAGCTTGCAGCATTTCACGCTCAGGAGCGAACCAAAACCCATTATAAATCATCTCTGCATAACGCGGCATTAATTCATCTTTTAAATGCGCTGCTGGTCCATCAAGCGTAATTTGTTCCATACCGCGATGCGCCCTTGCGTATATTTCACCGCCAGGAGTTTCATACATACCCCGCGATTTCATCCCAACAAATCTATTTTCGACCAAATCCAAACGCCCAATACCATTTTTGCGGCCATATTCATTAAGCACAGTCAATAATGTCGCTGGTGACATAGTCTTACCATTAATGGCAACGCCGTCACCTCGTTCAAAATCAATTTCAATATATTCGGGCGTATCAGGTGCATCCTCTGGATCTACGGTACGCGAATATACATAATCTGGCGTTTCGTTCCATGGATCTTCCAATATTTTACCCTCTGATGAGGTATGCAATAAATTCGCATCGGTTGAAAAAGG
>CALDZL010000086.1 GCA_937944295.1 uncultured Sphingorhabdus sp. | reverse complement strand
AGTTTTGATTTAGTTTATGTTGCTCTTGTAAAAGTTGAATCTGAATTTTTTTGCTCTTCTGTAAAACCTTCCCACTCCGCTTTTTCAATTGTCTTCGTTGCCCCATTTGTCTGAATATCAGAACGTCCCGCTGTTTTTGATTGCGCTTGGTGGATTGAAAGGCTTCCAGCTCATTCTGTTTCTTAATCTTACTATGCGCGCCTGTGATACGATCAAATAGACCGCGCAGGCCTCTGTTAAACCGTTCTTGCCTAGTTTTAATTTCCTTGAGTTCGCGCGCATCTTGGCGTTTCTTGAGTGTTTGGCGCTCTACACTGTGTTTATCAGCCAAATGCCAAAACAGCTTATCTTGCTGTGCTTTGATAGTCTGGTGCTTTTGCGCTTCTTGCTTTGATAGGTGCTCTATTGCTGGAGTGACTATTTGCGCAAGCTTGCTTTGTGCTTGTTCTAATGATGGTAATGTCTTGCTATCACCAAGCCTTGCTTTGACGTCTTTGGTTCTAACACCAGCCCATCGTGCCAATGCATAAACCTCTCCATTAATATCTGTTGCAACATATCCGCGCCTATTGCCCTTGGCGAGCATAAGCCCATGTTCTTGCAATGCACTTTGTAAGGACTTTCTATCATCCGATTGCTTCCAGCATGATTGAATAATGGCTTTAAGCTCTCTTGGGTCTTGTCCTATGCGTTTGGCTTGCTGCCATTGCTCCAATGTGAAATTCTTAGGGTCACGAAAAGCAGGTTGTATAAAGCCCTTGGGCATATCCCAACCATGTTCAAGATATAAGTCTTTAGAGACATCCATCAATTTGCGTTTGGGATAGATCATATTGATAGCTTTCATTTGATCTACATCAATACGATTCCATACGACATGACAATGGCGCCTATTTTCTTTTTCATGAAAAACAATCGCTCTTGCTTGACCTTCTAATCCAAGCTTTTGTTCTGCTTTTGATATGGCATCCATAAAGGTTTCGGTATCAACACGCTCATTGGCTGGTGGATTAAGACTGAGCGAATAGAGATATTTCTGGCATTTTGTGCCTCTTGATAGGGCTTCCACTTCTTTAAAAGCACCCGCAAGCGTGTCACTGGCAAAGCCAGATATTTCATGTAACGTAACATGCTCATTCTCACTGCTCATCAAATGGCGAGCGAGATTTTGACCATTGCCTCTATTGTTACCGACAAAGATCATGATGGCCCATCCTGTAATCCAAGAGCCATAATCAATGTCTCACGGATAGAGCTAATATCATCTACAGCAGCCAAAAGAGCTGCTTCACTATCATCAGGCAGGCCCAGCGTCCCAGCATTAACCGCCTTAGCAAGCTGATTAAGATTATTGGACAGGCACGATTGTCCCAAAGCACCCAATACACGGCCCAATGCTTCATGATCCTTCACAGGCCGTTTACCACGTGTCCTATGCGCAGGTGCAGTTTCACCAACGCAGCGCGAGCGGATATAGGCGCTTAAGGTGAGATCACCTGCTTTACGTTCCAATTCACTGCGCTCTTCGTCGCTAAAGCGTACTGAAATAGGCTTTGGATAATCTTTTTGTGCTTTTTCTATCGAAGGGTTAGCAGCACTATCAAACCCATCTTTGAGTGAACCACTCATGGTTTTGGCCCATGAAAGCCTTCCAAGTTCGTATCTTTAAGATGGTCATTCCACTCTGCCAAAGCATCAAAAAGCACGTTCGAAGTCTCACCTTCGAGGTGCACCATTAAAAGACTAATTTAATATGATTATTCTATAGTCCGAAAAATATTGGTCAAATTTTTCACACGTAATTCACACGTAATACCGTCAAAAAAGGCATCAATAACCTGTACAGCATTGGTCAAATAATCGGGAGAACGACTCGCATATTACTCTGTGACACGCATACCAGAGTCATGCCCTAACTGGCTTCGATATAACGCAAAGGCTGCCCATCATTATGCACAACATGAGCACCGATATTATTAGAACGCCGCGTAAGCAGTATAGGTTTCAATCGGCTTGGCAGCTTTACAATAGGCCGCATCTTTTGTGTTTGTGAACGGCCAGCGGACTCAGCGATACGGATCGCAGATTCAGGATAATATATGACGATGGTAGGGTAAGGATTTATATTAATCATTACAGCCATATTCAACGATAATAAACTATCTTTGAGATGCTACATCATATTAAATGCTTAAAATACGAGAGACATAGCAGTCGATTAATCACAATACTCTCAACTCGCCTCGATAAAGCGTTCCGCATCCAATGCCGCCATACAGCCCGTGCCTGCGCTGGTAACAGCTTGACGATAGATATGGTCCATCACATCACCGCACGCAAATACGCCTGATACGCTGGTTTCAGTCGCTTGCCCTTCGAGGCCAGAGCGCACCTTGATATAGCCGCCTGCCATATCCAAATGCCCCTCAAAAATGCCCGTATTAGGTTTATGGCCAATTGCAATGAACACGCCGTGCAAGGTAATATCCTCGGTAGCACCTGGATTATCAGCAGCAGCAGTGCCTTTAATACGCATACCCGTTACGCCGCTATCATCGCCCAAAACCTCATCCAATGTGTGGTTCCATTTGATCGTCACCTTGCCTTCTTTTTCTTTGGCGAACAGACGATTTTGCAAGATTTTTTCCGCGCGTAGCGTATCGCGGCGATGCACCAATGTGACATGACTTGCGATATTGGATAGATATAGAGCTTCTTCGACCGCGGTATTACCCCCGCCAATAACGGATACAGGCTTATTCCGATAGAAAAACCCATCGCATGTCGCACAGGCCGATACACCCTTACCCATAAAGGCGCTCTCGCTGGGCAGACCCAAATATTGCGCGCTCGCGCCTGTCGCAATAATCACACTATCGGCCGTATAAGA
>CALDZL010000085.1 GCA_937944295.1 uncultured Sphingorhabdus sp. | reverse complement strand
CCCGCTACGCTCCAGAATAATCCATAACCGCCCGTCAATGTTGTCGGGCCTGTATCAAGGCGCCCATATTGATAGACTTGTTTATGCGTGGTCGAACCATAAACGCTAAATTCCTCGCCGCGTTTGCCTGCTGCTGTTTCCATCGCCACCAAAATAGTGCTGGCCAATGTACCGCCGCCAATTGCATCAAAAGCAAGCGTTGCCCCTGTCGCCACCAGCGCATCGACCAGATCATTAAAGAAGCTCTCTGCGCTGCTATCGACTACATGGGTCAGTCCAATATCGGTCAATATTTTGGCTTGTGCGGCGCTGCGCACAATCGCCACCAATGGGATGTCATCGGCCAAGCATAATTTTGCCAGCATCTGTCCAAGGTTAGACGCCGCTGCAGTATGAACCAATGCGCTATGACCTTCCATGCGCATCGTGTTGGTCATGCCGATCGCGGTCAATGGATTGACGAATAATGATGCACCCTCACGCGCTGCTGCTCCATCGGGGAGCGGCATGACTTCCACCGCTTTCATAGTGCGGTGCGTTGCATACATTTCACCGCCCGCCATAGAAACGGTTTTGCCCATTAAGGCCTGCGCTGCATCGGACGAACCAGCAGCTACCACGGTACCAGCGCCCTCATTACCAGCGGGTAATTTTGCCCCTGCACGGCCTGCAAATACGCGCTGCATTTGCGGCGTTACATCGCTCACAAGTTTCAAAATATCGCCATCATCCTCGCGGCGCAAGGAATCCATTTCCGCAGGCGCGGTCAGCAAGCCCAAATCTGATGGATTGATTGGCGTTGCTTCCATTTGCACCACGACTTCATGCTCACCTGGTTCAGCTACGTTCATCGGTTCAATCGTAAATTCGAGCGTGCCTTCCTTGGTTAGTGTGGTGAAAAATTGCTTTGCGTTTGAAAAATCTGCGCTCATTTCATTTCCTCTTTTATGTTATCGTTAGATTATAAATATTTGTGTTAAGGTTTAGATGGTATTTTTCCATAATTGATTAATTGTTGACGACAGCTCTCCGCCAAGGATTGATTAAAACTCTCATCTTTATCAAATATAACATCAGAGTTTTTACTATTATGACTTCTCTCAATACATATTGCGACATGATCCTTCGTCCAAAAAATAGGATCACCATTTCCATGTGGCGGCGATAGATATAATTTATCCAAACTACTTTCATGAAGTTTAGACAAGTCATCCCAAGGCCTTGTAACTTTACTCGCAGGAGAATAATCTTTTACATTTCCATTTAAATCTCTAATTTTCTGAACTTTTTCAGAAGGAAGAGCACATTCATTGCTGATGAGATATAATATACCGCCAGTATAGAAGTAATTTATGAGCGTATCAAAACCATCCAGATAGACTTTAGAGCATTTCAAATATTCACGCCCGATATCATCTATCTCATCAAGAGAAAATTCGAATACAGCGATGGACTTAATTTCAAAACCATCAACGAAAAGAGAACCGCCAGCCTTATTAGCTGGATATAGGGTTGCATAATCCTGTAATTCCGATTGCAACGCCTTATGCTCATTTACAACACCGTTAGAACAGGCCGTTATCATCAAAGCTAGAGATAGCATCAAGATAGTAGATAGTTTCATTTACCTAATAATTTATCCTTTCTTTAACAGAGCAATCCATCGCTTAGTTCGATTATGCGTTAAAATTTTGATTGGCTGAATATGACCCCATACGGGCGGTAATTTCAAAAAACTCAGCGATAGTTTCGTCAATTATTTGCTTGGCGGTTTTTATATCATCAATCAGTCCAGCCGATTGCCCCGCAAGGCCAACGGCGGCCTCCATATCCCCGCCAAAATAAAGGTCCAATATCCCCTTAAATGTATCAGGCGGCATGAGGCCATCTTCGTAAATTTTGCTGGTGCGCTCAGTCTTTAATGCTCTGATGCAGGGCGTTGCTTTTTTGTTGAGCACATAAGTGCCTGTTTCTTTGGCGTCCAAAATCGCCTGCTTATAATTATGATGCACAGGGCTCTCTGCCGAGGATACAAAGCGCGTTCCCATTTGGATGGCCTCTGCCCCCAATGCAAAAGCCGCCGCCATGCCTTTGCCATCGCAAATACCGCCAGCCGCAATCATCGGCACATCGCTTTGCGCCCTTATGGCTTGCAGCAATACCAAGGTCGATACTTCTTCGGGGTTTTTAAAACCGCCACCCTCTGATCCTTCGACTACCAATCCATCAACACCAGCTTGGGTACATTTCATCGCTGCATCCACGGTTGGCACTGCATGATAAACGATGATGCCAGCCTCTTGCAAAGGCCCCAAAAATTTACGCGGGCTACCCGCTGATGTGGTGACAAATTTCACGCCCGATCCGCATATATAATCCAATATCGCAGGGTCTTTTAAAAACATAATCGGCAAATTCACACCAAAGGGCGCATCGGTGAGGTTCGCCATTTTCTCTATTTCCGCCATGCAGTTTTCGGTTTCGCCCGATGATGTCTCAATCACTCCTAGGCCGCCCGCATTACAAACCGCCGATGCCAATTGCGACCTTGCAATCCAACCCATTGGAGCTTGGACAATCGGATATTTTGCGCCGCTATGCGCCAAAAATCTATTCATATTCTCTCCTCACAAATGGGCTAAAGCGCCCATTCTACTTATCCCATTGGGTATAAAATATCCTTGGTCACAGCATCGATAGCTTTCATAACATCATCGCTTAACGTCATCTCACTTGCCGCAAAAATATCTGCCAATTGATCGCTGTTCGAGGCACCAACAATGGTGGATGCGACAAATTCATGCTGTTTTGACCAAGCAACCGCCAAAGTGACGGGCGCAATGCCAGCATCATCGGCAATCTTCATAAAACGCTTGGTGGATTCTTCGGTGCGTTCATTTACAAAACGCGCCGCCATAGCCACTTGCCTGCCGCCCAAGCTCAAATATTCTGAAAAACGCGCCCCTTTAGGCCGCGCACCATCATTATATTTGCCCGATAACATTCCGCCAGCAAGCGGCGAATATGGGATCAAACTCACCCCTTCTTTTTTGCTCACTTGCGCCAATTCATCCTCGAACCTACGATTGTTCATGCTGAAATTATTTTGGATCGTACAATAGCGCGCAACGCCCAGCCGCTCAGACGCTTCCAATGATTTCATCAAGCCCCAGCTTGTTTCATTCGAGCATCCAATTGCGCGGATTTTGCCTTTGCGAATTTGCTCATCCAGCACTTCCATCGTCTCGTCATAGGCCACGCCATGGTCGGGCCAATGCACCTGATAAAGGTCTATATAATCGGTCTGAAGCCGCTTTAAGCTCTCGTCTAATGCCTTTACAATATTATGCCGATCGAGTGCCGTCATCCCAGCGCGTTTCGCGGCCTTAAACCAACCATGGCTTGGCCCAGCTACTTTAGAGGCGATAATTAGACTATCACGGTCTTTACCCTGCATCCAGCGGCCCAAAATATCCTCGGTTCGCCCCGCATATTCGGGTTTAGGCGGCACGGGATACATTTCTGCGGTATCAAAGAAATTGATACCAGCATCAACGGACATATCCAATATTTTATGCGATTCTGCTTCATCGGTTTGCGAGCCAAATGTCATGGTCCCCATGCAAATATCCGACACGTAAATTGCGCTCTTTCCTAAGCGGCGATGCTTCATATCTCTCTCCAGAGGTTTAAGCCATCATGCAAATCTGGCTTTTAGTTTCATTATGCAACATGACTAGAAAAATTATAAGTTTCAAGCAGCAAAATTAAGAAATATGAAGCTGCATGCCATTCATGCTGATTGCCCTATGGTCAAGCAGGCCAAAAATAATAAGAAACCAGCGAATCTGTTTGATCTGAACTTTTCTAATGCATCGCTATGGTCTTGCTTTAGCGTCAGCACTTGCCACATAAGATGTAGCGCCATCGGCAATATCGTCAATAACACCAGAAATTGCGAACGAAACACCCAAAATGCAGCCGACCAAAACATAAGCGCTAACAGATAGAATAGTGCGACGCCCAAGCGGATATTTTTTCCCAATCGCAATGCGCTGGAACGCACCCCGATTAAGGCATCATCCTCGCGGTCTTGCAGCGCATAAATAGTGTCAAAACCAATCACCCAAAATATTGAACCTAGATACAGCAGCCCCATAGGATAAATATTAAAGCCATGCACATAGGGCCTAATCGCCATCCAAGCCACCAATATGCCCCAGCTAAACACCAACCCAAGCCATGCCTGCGGCCAATAGGTTATGCGCTTCATAAAGGGATAAGCCGCCACTAGGGCCAAGCTGGACACGGCCATGATCTGGGCATTTTGATTCAATTGCCATAACACCAATAATCCCAGCAATGATAGAAATAGCAACCACAGCCAAGCCGCTTTCACGCTCACCCGTCCGCTGGCAATCGGCCTGTTGGCAGTGCGCGTCACCCTAGCATCCAAATCGCGATCAATAATGTCATTATAGGTGCAACCCGCGCCGCGCATCACAATTGCACCCAATAAAAACCACAACAGCAAATCCCAGCGCTCAATCGCGCCGCCAGCAAGAGCCAAGCCCCATGCACAAGGCCAGAATAATAACCACCATCCTATCGGACGATCAAAACGCGCCAGCAATGCATAATCGCGTGCAATTGGTGGCAATATCGCCATTAAACCGTGATATTGGGTATCCGCGACTATATTAAAATTTATCGCTGCATTTTTGTCTGCAGCTTCACTCTGGTCATTTTGATATTTATTAGCCATAGCATCTTATTATGACTGCAACACCCGCTTGGCCATTAAATTCTTTACCGCGTCTATTTATCGATGATCATTTATCACTTGATAATAGCTATCATATTGAAACGCAGGCCGCCCATTATCTAACGCGTGTGATGCGCCGTAATATTGGTGATTCCATAAAAGTCTTTGATGATCGCAGCGGTGAATATTTGGCCGAAATTATCGATATCTCAAAACGCCATTGCAGTATCAAGATTATTGAAAAATTACGAGCGCGCGAGGAAGTACCTGATTTATGGCTGTGCGCCGCGCCCATCAAGCGTGATCGCTGGGCTATGATGGCAGAAAAAGCCTGCGAATTGGGCATATCTGCCTTCGTGCCTATACATACACAGCGCACTATCATCGATAAAATTAAAGGTGATAAATTGCGCCATCATATGATTGAAGCGGCCGAGCAATGCGAGCGCAATGCCTTGCCAACCATGCAGCCTCTGCAAAAGCTGAAACCCTTCTTAGAGGCCTTTCCAGAAAATCGCAGATTATATTTTTGCGATGAACGCGGCGGTGATAATTTCCACAGCATATTGGAACAAAATCAGGGCCCAGCCGCTATATTAATCGGTCCAGAAGGCGGTTTTACCGATGAAGAAAATGCGTTGATACATGCGCATCCTGCGGCGCAAGGCGTATCACTAGGGCCGCGTATTTTGCGCGCCGAAACAGCAGCCATTGCCGCTATATCGGCATGGATGTCGCATCAGGGCGATTGGTAGTATTATAGAGAGCAGAGCATTCATGCCTCAAATTCCACCGCAAGCATAATATTGGCGGCTTTACGCTATAATATGGCGATGCGTGCAAATATTGGCTGGTAATGGCTCTATATTATCATTAGACGCAAGCAATGAGCACGAAAACAGAAATTGCCAACAATCTGCCACCAATTCAGAGTAAAGCAGACCTAATAACGCCCATGATGAAGGGTGAAAAACCAAAAAGCGATTGGAAAATTGGCACGGAGCATGAGAAATTTGTTTATTGCCGAGAGGATTATCATGCGCCATCCTATGAAGAAGAAGGCGGTATAAAAGACCTATTGCTTGCCATGCAAGAATTTGGCTGGTCGCCCGTAGAGGAAAATGGCAAGGTTATCGCAATGCGCGGTGATGATGGAACCATCAGCCTAGAACCCGCCGGACAATTAGAATTATCGGGCGCACCGCTCGACAATTTGCATGAAACTTGTGCAGAAACGGGCCGCCATTTGGAACAAGTGAAAGCCGTTGGCGCCAAAACAAATAAAGGGTTTTTGGGGCTTGGTCTCTGGCCTGATAAAAAACGTAGCGATCTGCCTATCATGCCCAAAGGACGCTATGGAATTATGCTCAATCATATGCCCAAGGTCGGCACTATGGGGCTCGATATGATGCTGCGTACTTGTACCATACAGGTTAATTTGGATTATAGCAATCAAGCTGATATGGTGCAAAAATTTCGCGTTGGGCTAGCATTGCAACCGCTAGCCACCGCATTATTTGCCAATTCGCCATTGTTAGAGGGCAAATCTAACGGCTATCTATCCTATCGTAGCCATATATGGTCCGACACCGATCCACACCGCACGGGTATGTTACCATTCGTGTTTGATGATGATTTTGGTTATGAACGCTATGTCGATTATATGCTCGATGTTCCCATGTATTTTGTCTATCGTGACGGCCAATATCTCAATGCTGCGGGGCTAAGTTTTCGGGACTTTATGGACGGCAAATTATCTATACTTCTTGGCGAAAAACCTACATTATCGGATTGGGAAGATCATCTATCAACAGCCTTTCCCGAGGTTCGCCTCAAATCCTTCCTCGAAATGCGCGGCGCCGATGGCGGGCCGTGGAGCCAAATTTGTGCCTTACCAGCATTTTGGACGGGACTGCTTTATGATCAAAATGCATTAGACGCAGCTTGGGATTTGGTCAAAAATTGGACAATGGCGGAACGTGAAAAACTGCGCAATGATGTACCCAAACTTGGGCTTAAAGCTACCATAGCCGACGGGCGGTCCTTACAATCCTTTGCCCATGAAATATTAGATATTGCATCATCAGGCCTTACCAATCGGGCAAGGCTAAATGCGAGCGGCGATAATGAGGCTGGTTTTTTAGACTCGCTTCGTTCTATCATTGCATCAGGAAAAACACCCGCCGACCAATTGCTCGAAAAATTTCATGGCGAATGGAATGGCGATGTACAAAAAATATATCAATATATGAGCTTTTAATGGCTTTTGGCAGCGGTGCACCATCAACCACTGCTTTGTTTTGAACAAAAGACAGCATAGCTTCACCTTTTTCTTGCTCTCACCGCATAAGGTGGGTAAAGCGCAGCCTATCATTTGCACACAACACGATGCCAATGATAAGAATATGGCTATAGGAGTTTAGCTCAGTTGGTAGAGCATCGGTCTCCAAAACCGAGGGCCGTGGGTTCGAGTCCCTCAACTCCTGCCATTTTTAACCCAGTTTAAATTCTGTCTGAATAACCCAAAGCCGCTGTGCATCAGGATAGATTTTTTTCATACAAGAGTCTTTCGATAGAATAATGCGTTAGGGTTAGACAGCTTTCACCTCTTGTCGAATAGCGCCAAAGATGCTTTTTCCACTGGCATCGAGCATTTCAATTTTCACAATATCGCCCTCGGCCATGAATG
>CALDZL010000084.1 GCA_937944295.1 uncultured Sphingorhabdus sp. | reverse complement strand
TTTAAAGGTACTTTTCTCTTAAACTTATTCATCAAAATACGATAACATATTAATGGTTAAAACAATAGAATATAGTATTATTTTACTCTATTAGGTTATTTATATGACCCAATATATGCGCTACTTTATCGTCATAATATTGAAAATAAGTTCGGGTGACTTAAAAGCTGGAGGCGTAAACGCTATGACAGATGCGCTCACATCTTCTTGTCTGCAATCGCAGCTATCTCTATCTTTTGGATCAATTAATGAATAATGATAATTGACCATATATGCTTCAATCATCCGCATAAGGGTTGTTGGATGCGCGCATATTCATGCGAACTGGTACAGCACCAAAATCCAGATCACGCCGCAGCCCATTTACTAAATAACGGTTATAACTCTCGGGCAATTTATCAACTCTGGTACCAAAAACTGCAAAAGTCGGAGGGCGATTGCGTGCTTGCGTAATATAGCGCAATTTTATACGCTTACCGCCTGGTGCGGGCGGGGGATTTACTTCTATCGCATGTTCAAACCAGCGATTTAATACACCCGTGGGTACGCGCCTGCTCCATGCATCGCGCGCTTTAAAAGCGGCCTCTATCAATTGATTTAAGCCTTTGCCCGTCATAGCGGACACCGCAATCATCGGAACATCTTTTAATTGTGCTAAACCCTCATCTAAAGCAGCTCTAATCCCGTTAAATAAAGCGCTTCCATCTTCGGCAATATCCCATTTATTAATCGCAATGATCAGTGCTCGGCCTTCTTGAATACAATGATCGCCAATTTTCAAGTCCTGCAATTCTAGACCTTTAGTGGCATCTAGCATCAATATCACCACTTCGGAAAAATCAATGGCTCTCCGCGCATCCGCTACGGATAATTTTTCTAATTTATCTTTTACGCGCGCTTTCTTGCGCATACCAGCAGTATCAATGATACGTATTTCACGACGCGCAATCTCTGGATTGCTTTTATCTGGATTATCCCACAACCAATCAATGGTAATACTGTCTCTTGTGATACCTGCCTCTGGACCCGTTATCAGTCGATTCTCTCCAAGCATCTTATTTATCATCGTAGATTTGCCTGCATTTGGCCTACCAACAACGGCTAGTTTTAGCGGCGCTGTTGGCGATTCTAGATCATATTCTTCTTCCTCGCCTTCCCATGCATCAATGATAGGGCGCAATGCTTGATAGAGATCGGCCATCCCTTCACCATGTTCGGCGCTTATGGCAATAGGCTCATTAAAGCCCAGACTATAAGATTCCAAAATAGTAGAATCCGCACGGCTTCCCTCTGCTTTGTTTATCACCAATTCAACAGGCACATTGCTCGTTCGCAACCAACGTGCAATTTCTTCGTCCAGAGGCATTAGTCCGGAACGGCCATCGATAATGAAAATGGCCGCAATCGAACCACTAAGAGCAGCCTCGGTCTGCGATCGCATTCTGCCAGGTAAAGTCTGCGGATCTTCATCCTCATAACCCGCCGTGTCAACAGCAATAAATCTCAAATCAAATAAAGATGCATCACCCTCTCGTCTATCTCGCGTTACTCCAGGTTGATCATCAACCAATGCCAATCTTTTGCCAACCAAACGGTTAAATAATGTTGATTTGCCGACATTGGGTCTGCCTATTATGGCAATAGTGGGTTTCATTATGCCATAACTTTCTTATGCAATTATAGGGTAATAGCCCATGATTTATTGAAAAGCGCTAATCGTACCACCATCATCTAAAATATAGAGTGTATTATTGGCAACGACTGGTGCAACTGAAATAGGCGCTTTAACCTCTTGAATTTTAAATGCAACGCCTTCTTCGGGTTCTATCGACCAGACTTCACCTTCTGAATTATTTGCTACAAGACGATTCCCAGCTAATATAGGGCCACGCCACGTGATCTCGCCCTTCTTTTTTCTCTCATTAACATATTGCGGTAATTGAGCTATCCAACGAATTTTCCCGCTTGAACGCGACACACAGAGCATTCTAGCATCATCGGTTAAAACAAAAACCCATTCGCCAGCAACAACAGGCGTTGAGATACCGGCAATATTCAACTCCCAGATACGGCTCCCTCGGTCTAAATCATAAGCCGCCATGCGCCCGCCTTGTCCCAAAGCATAAACTTTGCCGCGATCAATCACGGGGGCTGCATCAACATCTGATAATTCAGAAACCGATAATGACATTCGGGTTCGCGATAAAGTATCGCTCCATAAACTGCGTCCATTTTCATAACGATATGCGGACAACTCACCCGAAGAATATCCTGCAACTACTGTCCCGTCAGATGCTGCTGGAGAAGCTACTCCAAAAATACCAGATTCGCCTATAGCTCCAGCCTCATTCCACTCTGATGCACCCGTACGGGCATTGAGAGCATATATCTGATTATCTTGTGTCATGACATATAGATTACCATTAGATAATGTTGGTGATCCACGTAAAGGTCCAGCAGGCCTTGATTTCCATAGTATAGAACCATCTTCAATATTTAGAGCTACTACATCACCAATTCCATTGGTCGCATATATATTCACGCCATCAGAAGAGACACCACCGCCAAATAATGTAGATTTTTTTTCAACTTTTTCACTAAAATTAATACTCCAGAGACGCGCGCCATTTTCTACATCAAAGGCCCTAACAACTGCATCAGTGCCAATCGCAAATAATTTTCTTCCAACAATGATAGGCGGCGAAGCCAATCTAGCGCGTGCTGTTGATCCTGTAACCTTACTAGTCCAAATTCGGTTTAATTCTTGCCCAAGAGCTACATGACCAGGTGCATTAGAAGATGCACCGCTGGGTTGTTGCCAAGCATTATTTATACGCGATGCAGGTAAAATAACCGATTGACCAGATAAAGCGGGATCAGCTTCTGTATCTTCGCGCGCACCCAGAATATCGACACGATTACCAAGTGTAGGGGTTACTCTTGAATCACCCCCGCCACCCAATGCACCACAAGCTGTAAGCATGGATAAAGTCGTTAAACTTAAAATATATTTAGAAATTTTTATCACGAAAAGTTCTCCAATTTTCTGACATCATGTTGCGCAAACTATCTGGCTAACAAGACATATAATATCATTGATCTTCATCTTTTGCATCATCTTCGCTTTCAATATTCTGAATAGCGTCTATTCCCAAAGCACCCGCCATTTGTCGAGCACGGCGTCGCAAGGACTCTGGTAAATCTTCTTGCTCAGCAATTTGGGCAAAAATAGGGCCTGCTAAATCTTCTTTGTCGAGACGCATATAGGATATAGCGGTCATCTCACCCGCGCTTCCGAACCAAGGATTATCTGGCACAGCTAGGGGCTTGAGTTGATCAATCACCTGTTGCGGTTTCAAATCATCAAATTGCGCCATTGTCTTTCTAATCAATGCAAAATCACGAAATGCATTAGGCAATTCTCTATCATTTATAACATCATCATAGGTTGAAACGGCTTTCTTTTTATCGCCTTTTTCAATTGCAATATTGCCTTCCAATATTTTTGACAGAGCGCGATATCCCGCTTGGTCGGAATCTTTGAAAGGTTTAAACTGCTCTAATGCTTCATCATTCTCTCCAGCATCTAATATATCAACTGCTTTGATGAAAGCTTCACCTTGATCACCTACGGCTTGCGATTTTTGGTTTTCAAAATAGGCCCAAGCACCCAATACGCCAAAACCTAGAACAAGAGCCAGCGCTATCCAGCGGCCCCATTTGTTCCAAAATTGTTTTAAGTCACTATCGCGCACTGCATCATCTACTTCGCGTAAAAATGCTTCATCGGCTAAATCTTTTGTGTCTTTGGGGCTTTTAGCCACTGTTACCTCCATTAAAACGGGCAAATTGTCGCACTATTCATAATCCATTAGCCGCGAGTGACGCGACATACTAGCCCTCAATATCAATTGAGGTCGCACAATGATAGAAATTATATCTCAATCCTATAAAAAGATATTGAGGCGTCATTCACTCTCTACCGATCCATATAATTGATCTCGGCTCGGAAATATTCTGCTACGCACTTCATCAGCATATTTACGAACTGATTCTTGGACATTTTCTGACATCATACCATAGCGTTTCACAAATTTTGGTGTCCGATCAAACAATCCAAGCATATCCTCAGATACTAAAACCTGTCCATCACATTGAGCGGAAGCGCCTATACCAATTGTTGGACAAGCCACTTTTTCTGTTATTTCAATAGCAATAGGTTCTAATACACCTTCTATGACTAAGCCAAAAGCTCCAGCCTCTGAGAGTGCAATCGCATCATCGACAATCGAGCGTGCTTCTTCATCGCTTTTACCACGCACACCATAGCCACCCAAAATATTAATCGCTTGCGGCGTTAAACCAACATGAGCCATTACTGGAATCCCGCGCTTTGTCAGAAATTCCACTGTCGGTGCTAATACTTTGCCGCCTTCGATTTTAATAGCTGCCGCACCCGTATGTTTGAGCAAATTGGATGCATTTTCAAAAGCCTGCTGGGGCGATGCCTCATAGGAACCAAAGGGCATATCAACAATCACTGCAGCATGGTAACTGCCCCGAACCACGGCTGCGCCATGCGCAATCATCATCTCCATCGTCACAGCTACGGTATGCGGTAATCCATAAATAACCTGACCCAGCGAATCACCAACTAAGAGCATATCGCATTCAGGGTCGAGCAATTGTGCCATACGCACCGTATAAGCGGTGAGCATGACCAGAGGTTCACCGCCTTTGCGTTGGCGGATTTTGGGTACACTCAACCTTTTCATAGGCTTTGGTGTTGGGTTCGCACGGCTGGTAGACGTATCGAATGTGAGCGTTTTTGAGGTCGTAGACATAAAGAAACATTAGCGGCAAATGCGCAGCTTAAAAAGAGTATATTATAGCGATATTCACTCTATATGTTATTATTACTTGACTTAATGTTAAGTATAATTAACACAATGGATATATTAATCAGCATGGAGTAAGAATATGTCGTTTCGTGAAAAGATATTATGGGTCGCTTTTATCACTATGGTGGGGGGATTTGGATTTTATTTCCTCACCTTATTGACCCCAATAGGCAAAGATGCATCACCCGATTATTATTTGGGACTATTATTCTTAATCATTGGCCTTGTAGTAGGCAGCATGTTAATCGCGACAATGATATTATTCATTCGCAATCGCAGCGAAATCACCTTTAAAGAGGATGAGCGCGATCGCAATATTCATAAAGCCGCTACCCAAATCGCCTATTATCCGCTTTTGCTGGGCGTATGGGCTAGTGGTGCTTTATTTCATAATGGGGTCTCCGTACCGACAATGCTCAATATATTAATGGCGGTCTTGGTGGGGGCAGAGTCCATTCGTCTTGGGTACCAAATATTTCTCTATCGCAAGGCATAAATTATGAAAAAACTTCCTTTTGATAATGAAATTAAAACTTTGCGTTTTATGAGCAATGAGATGACTCAAAGCGATTTAGGCACAAAAGTTGGTGTTACCCGCCAAACCATTGCCGCCATTGAACAAGGCAAATATTCACCTTCGCTAGAGGTCGCATTTCGTATCGCCCACATATTCAGCAAACCTCTAGAAGATGTTTTTATCTGGAGAGATTAATAAATTCTTGAAGAAAGGTTGCTCTAAATAATGTTTAAAATGAAATATTGGAAGAAATAATTGGACCAATTTTGCGTGTATAAGAGCTTGTTCTTTTTGATGACTTCTATCATTTTCATTATACCTTCAATCAATTCAACACCAGAGCTCAATCTGTATAATATTTATAGTCCCATTATGGTCCCATTGCCTTTCTATTCAGCCATTAGATACGATATAAAGGTATCAAATATTATGTCATTATTCCTATAATCGAAGCTCTAATTTATGCTGCTATTTTCTGGATAATTCAAATATTATTAGGGCTGATATCTTGGTGAATGATTATTTGCATTAATGCGCTTAATATTCCGTCAGAGCCGTAACGGCCAATTCAGGATGGTCGGTGAAAAACCCATCAATCCCAGCATCTCTGAAAGCTTTTATTTCGGTTTTCATATCGCCCAATTCAGTACGTTTTAACGAAGATTTTAATCCTTCGGGCAAATAGTAATTTTCAGCTCTAAATGTCCAAGCATGCACCAATAATTCCTTAGCATTCGCATTTTTTATCAAATCCGTGGGCGCATTTAACCGCCCAAAAATGTTCCTATTAATCACAAAGGATTTATGAACACCTACCCCATCCGCATATTTCGCAATACGCGATAATCCTGCTGGCGTTACCATATCCGCAAATAACAAATTGGGGCGATCAGGGGGTGATCCTTCCGTTCCAATGAGTTGGATCAGCCTAATGTCAGTTGCCTCTGATAATTGCTCTAAAACCCCGACTTCAAAAGATTGAATAAAGACTGCATCGCTGGAATCGCGATAGCCAAAAATATTCAATTGTTTGAGCAGAGTTTCTTGTTGCGGCAAGCCAATGGATTTAAAATAATTAGGATGTTTAAGTTCGGGATAAATGCCTATTACGCGACCTGTTCTTTGTTCTAATCTTTGAATAAGCTTTAATAACTCTTCAAAGGACAATATCGCAAATTCATTATCATAGTCCCTGTTGCTTGGACGTAATTCTGTATTTCTCTCTTTAGAACGCAATGTTTTCAATTCATTATAGGTGAAATCTTCTACAAACCAACCGGTTATTTCTTTGCCATCAATAACCTTCGTTGTGTAACGCGAAGCAAATTCTTCCTTGGTTGAAACATTGGTGGTGCGTCCAATTTCATTTTCATGGCGGACCATCAATATGCCGTCTTTGCTAACCACTATATCAGGCTCTAAATAATCCGCACCTTGTTCGATCGCCAATCTATAAGCAGCTTCAGTATGTTCCGGGCGCTCTCCGCTGGCACCGCGATGCCCAATAATGATAGGCAGCACAGATTGGCTATACAAACCAGATTGTGCATTGCCATCATCGCAAGATGTTAATATTAATAATAAAAGTGATAAAATAGCAAAACGAATGTTCATTGCTGCACTTCAACACCATTCCAAAAAGCAATATGATCTTTTATCTGCATGGCTTTTTTATAAGGTGCAGTATAATACCATGCCGCATTCGCATTGACAGAGCCATCTATTACGATATCGTAGTAATTTGCTTGCCCCTTCCATGGACAATGCGATGTTACATCACTCTCTTTAAAATATTCAGTTTTGATCGAACTGAGCGGAAAGTAAACATTGCCTTCCACCATAACAATATCTGCGCTTTGCGCAATTATATGCCCATTCCATTTTGCAATTGCCATAATAGACCCCACTCACTCAATAATTTCAATATATTATTAGCATTTTATATAATTATTAGTGATTCTTTTTATTATATTGATACATCTAAGTACATCCAGCAAGATGAATCGCAACAACACAGCTTTATAACGCGATATTTTACAATATCGCACCATAATGAAACATTTTTATACTATAAATACTCTTTGGTCCTGAGCCTAACTACTCTACCAAAGCCGCTTCATATTCAGAAGATTTAAAGCCAACTAATAGACCCATCTCTGTTTCCATCACAGGACGCTTAATCATGCTGGGATATTCCATCATCAACATAATTGCTTTCGCTTCATCAATATTCTCACGGTTTGCAGTAGGAAGTTTTTTAAAAGTTGTTCCGCGCTTATTCAGTAATATTTCCCAACCGACTTGGCTTATCCATTCTTTAAGCTTAGCTGCGTCTACGCCTGCCTTTTTATAATCATGAAAATCATAGATAATATCACGTTGCTCCATCCATTTGCGTGCTTTTTTAATCGTATCGCAGTTGGAAATGCCATAAATCTTTGTAGCCATGCCAATGTTTCCGTTCTTAATATAGAGGTGGATGCTCTATCTGCAAATCAAGGTCATTGGTCAAGAGTAATAAGCATATTATGTGCCAGATTAACAACCATATTTGATCACAATTTTTTCGCTGCATATGCCGCTAATTTTCTGGCTTGATCATCTGTCCCACTATCACAGCGCGCAAAAGCCTTCACAACTTTAGCCACCATATCCTGAGCAGTGGCAAACACCTCCTCTGACATAGCTACGGCTGCCAATTTTCCTGATAATCGCCACGTTCTTGACGTTGACCAAATCGACGGACAAAAATACATCCCATCTTCTGCCGAAATAGTTAGCAAGGTGATTCCATAATCAATGCTGATAAACTGCTCGGCATTGACCCGCACCCTATCACCGCGCATGCCATCAGCTGCATCATCTCTGATAACTCTCTGACCGTTCTTTGGCCCTTACCCGATGATAACATTACAGGTTTGATCACCAAAAGCATACCAACTTTCTCGGCTATAACGCAAAATTATTCACGGCTCTGCGCATAATCATAGCGCGATGTTAAAAGGTTTAGCTCCTACGATACCAAATCACGAACAGCATTGCGGTTCATCGTCAATTACGCGGCATAGGCCGAAGGCACAATATTATAATCTTCTTGCTCCAAACCCACCAAAACCTCTGTGCGAATAGCCTCTATCTCAGGAACAATATAACCAAGTTTATACTATTAGATGGCAGTGCGCACGCTCAAAAGCATCACAAGCAATGATATAAGTGTCGAGTCAGAACAAGACGTTCACCTATGATGATCAGAACCTCCTGAAAACGGCATCGGGTGCATGGGGATCGGACAGTTTTACCTATGATGTTCTAGATAATATCCGCAAAAAGTGTATGGATTGAAGCCCTTTTTAAAAAGGCTAGCTGCCGTGTGCCTTCAGGTGGGTGGCATAAATCATCAACACACATCACTACCACTACCTGTTGCAAGCTTTGCGAATATTGTATCAAACACGCCCAAACGGCTCCAGCGGATAAAACGGTCACAGATTGTTCCTGAAATAAGTTCAGCACAGAATTCATGCGGCCCACAAGCAGCGGGTGCATCGCGCCAACGAAGACCATCCTGGATCACAAATATTATACTGCTTAAAACCTTCCCATCATCAACGCGTGGAACGCCGTGCGATAAAGGAAAATATAGCTCTATCTGGCGCATCTACGCCTTGCTCAGCAAAAATAAATCATTCATGGGTACACCTTATTGACACTACCGTTGAATCAAACTTTAAAACATTATACAAGCAATTTAATAGGTCTTAGCCCTAAGAACCAATTGTTATATTTATTACTTGACATATTAAATCTATACAACTTATTTATCTATAATAATGTAAAAAGTAAAAATCAGGCTTTGCATTATAATTAAAATCGGGGGGTTTTATGTTTTTTAAATTAAGTAATTTATTAATCACTATTTCCATTCTAGCACTATGTCTATCATCGGCTTCACCTGCATATGCGAGTGAGACTCAAAAATACACTTATGATGCTAAGGGTCGTTTGGTAAAGGTAGAGCGATCGGGTAGCGTAAATGACGGTGTTAAGTCCGAATATACTTATGATAAAGCAGATAATCGTAAAAAAGCTAAGACTACTGGTTCGCAGAATAATTCATCTTAGCTTGAATATCTATCCTGCCTGCAAAGGGCATAAACTATACAATAATATTTGATCGGCAAAAACTGGCCGATAAGGGGAGTTGACTATGTCAAAGAGAGAATCTGTGCCTGCAAGAATTAGAAGCAATAAAATCAAATCTGTATTATGGCTCACTACTATATTAGCTTCTGGGTTTTCGATTTCAGCTACTGCCCAAGAAGCAGCTCCAGAAGAATTTCGCAACAATGATAGCAATGGTGTCGATGTCACAAGCGGCACATTTAACTTCACGCTAACCGAAGGGTCAATAGGTGATATATCGATGACTAGATTCTGGGGGCAATCAGGCTGGCAAGATAATTGGAGCGGAAAACTATTAAGGCGAAATGAAAGCGGGATATAAACAGCAACAATAATATTTGGTTCTATTTCTGAAAAATTCACGAAATCGGGAAACTTATGGACTAATGTCAAGGCTAATGGGGGTGCATTAGTTGAAAATCAGACAGATATAGAATTCACTTATACCACTAGTAGTGGCACGGTGATTAAATATCGTTCACCCAATGAATTAGGGCAAACTGCAGGGACTTTTACCTTTCCACTTTGCGATGCATTAAGCGCAAGTAACTGTTCAGTTCCGACAGAGATTACAAGGCCAAATGGTGTAAAATATGATTTGTCATGGCATACACCAGAGCAATGTACGTTCGCACCAGACACAGGCAGTGGTTTTGAGGGCGGTGGTTTTGGTGGTGGCGGCCCTACACTTGGTGGAAATGTAACATGCACAGCTGTTACTAGGTTACAAGATGTACGCAGCAATAGCGGCTATGCTATGAAAATTAAATATAATTCCAATCAAGACAGCTTTAACGGTGGCCTGCCGCCTACTGATTGGTTCATTCGTGATGAATTGCAATTTTTAGACCTAAGCCAAGACCATTGTGCGCCTACTGCTCTTGATTGTGATGGAGCTGCACAACAAGGTGTCACTGTTGATTATCGCACTATATCAAATTCAGTCAGTGAAGTGACCAATAGCGATGGACGAAAATGGCAATTCACAGCAACAGGTAATAGGCTTACTAGAATAGTTGGGCCCAGTTTAACTACCGATATTAGATATAATGGTAATACTGTATCGTCTGTATCTAGGAATTCAGAGACCACGGATTATATTTTTTCTAACGATTCAACTAACGGAATGGCTAGAATAACTGATCCTGGTGGCGATCAAACAACCATCACATCAAATATGAATGATGGGCAGCCTGGTACTATCACCAATGCTATGGGCAATAGCGTCACCAACCAATATGACAATAATGGTCGCCTTATTCGTGCAACGATGCCCGAAGGTGATTATACCCAATATACATATGAT
>CALDZL010000083.1 GCA_937944295.1 uncultured Sphingorhabdus sp. | reverse complement strand
AGTGATAGAGCCTTTATTTTTGGATGAATTAAAGGCTGAATTTAATCGCCTTAAAAACCGCAAAGACAACAGCCGCCGCGTGGAATTGCAACGCTTTCAAAAACGCCTTGGCAAATTGACGTTTTTTGACCCTGCCTGCGGATGCGGTAATTTCCTGATCATTGCCTATCGTGAATTGCGTACGCTTGAAATGGAAGTCATTCGAGAGCTTCGGGCATACAGTGCACACGAAGATCAAAAAGAGCTGGATGCGTCTGAACTATCCATGGTTAATGTGGATCAGTTTTATGGCATCGAAATAGGGGAGTTTCCCGCCCGCATTGCCGAAACGGCCATGTGGATGATGGATCACATCATGAACAGTCGTTTGAGCCTTGAATTCGGCCAAACCTATGTGCGTATTCCTTTGCGCAAATCGCCCCATATTCTGCATGGGGATGCGCTTGAAGCTGACTGGCAAGAACTACTTCCAGCAGATCAATGCTCTTACATATTTGGCAACCCGCCTTTTATTGGGCAGAGCTACCAATCAAAAGAGCAAAGGGTTCAAATGGCGCGTGTGATTGCAGCGCAGTCAGGAAAAGCGGGTTCATTAGATTACGTTGGAGCGTGGTTTATTAAAGCAGGTGATTATTTAAAGGATGCAAATGCCAGTATTGGCTTTGTATCTACAAATTCAATCACGCAGGGCGAACAAGTCGCCCAACTTTGGCCTATTCTGTTTGACCGTTGTAAACTTGAAATTGCCTTTGCACATCGCACCTTTGCATGGGGTTCAGATGCACGCGGCAAAGCCCATGTGCATGTGGTGATTATTGGTTTGGTGACAGCCAAGTTTGCCCCAAAAATGAAACGCTTGTTCTCTTATATTGATATCAACGGTGATCCGCAGGAAAGTCAGCATGGGGCGATTTCACCTTATTTATTTGATGCCAGCAATCTAGCCAATTCCCATATAGTGGTTCAGGATTCAACAAAGCCTCTTTCAGATCGCCCGCGAATGATGCGGGGAGTTCAATCCACTGATGGTGGCCATTATATTTTTCGTGGTTCAGAAAAAGAAGATTTCATTGCTCTTGAGCCACAGAGCGCCAAATTCATGCGCCCCTACATTGGGGCACAAGAGTACTTGCAAGGCAAAGATCGTTGGATTTTGTTTCTTGAAGAGGCCTCTCCACAAGAATTGAAGGCAATGCCTCATGTATTGGAGCGAGTCAAAGCAGTAAGAGAAATGCGCCTTGCGAGTAGAAAACCAGCAACGAATAGGCTTGCTGAAACACCTGTTATGCTAGAAGGTCGCACAATCCCAAACAAACCATTTTTAGCAGTTCCTGAAGTAAGTTCTGAACGCCGAGAGTATGTTCCATTCGGTTGGCTTGAGCCACCGACAATACCAAGCAACAAGCTTCGATTCATTGAAAAAATTTCTTTAAGCCATTTTGGTATTCTTACATCTGCAATGCATATGGCTTGGATGCGTACGGTAACAGGTAGGCTTGAAAGTAGATATCAATATTCAGTTGGTGTCGTTTATAATACTTATCCACTGCCACAAGCATCAGATTTGCAACTAAAGAAAATAGAGCCACTTGCCCAAGCCATCTTAGATGCGCGGGCGGCACATAAAGGCTCGACATTGGCCGACTTATACGACCCCGACCTTATGCCTGCCAATTTGCGCAAGGCGCACAATGCCTTGGATAAGGCCGTTGATAAGCTTTACCGCAAAAGTGGGTTTTCATCAGACAGCGAACGCGTGGAACACTTGCTTGGCATGTATGAAAAAATGATCGTGCCGTTGACTGCGCCCGTGAAGAAAAAACAGAGGTAAATCATGAATAGCATATCCAAAATGGATTGGGATATTATAGATGCACGCGTTAAGGCAGCGCATAAAAAACACCCTTCTGTCACTAAATCTGTTATCTTTCTGTCTATTGTTATTGAACAAATATTCCCTAGCACAGAAGAACATTTGCCTGAAATCATTACAGATGGAAGCGAAGATAGAGGTGTAGATGGTATTCACATTATCGAAGGTGATGTGACTGCTGATGTATTTATCTTCCAGTCAAAATACCGTGAATCTCATGCTACTTGTCAAAAGACAGTCAATGACTCTGAAGTTCTTAAAATATCATTGTTTTTAAATGAGCTTTTTGACAAGGCGGAGGCTTTAGCAGAGTGCTCAAATTTTCGCTTAATGCAAGCTGTTCAAAGAATTTGGGAGCTTCATGATAAGGGAAAAATCTGCCGCTATCATGTAATTTTTTGTTCAAATGGTGGAGGTTTTTCTGCATCTGCACAGAAAATAATTGAAACAACTTGTCAAACATATTCATCAGTTGTTTTTGAATTTTATGACAGTTCTCAGGTCATATCGGCAATGTCCTTAGAAGGTAGGGAGCGTGAAGATGGACAGCTCCAAGTTATAGGGAAGGAAATTTTGGAGCGTTCCGATGGTGATGTTCGCGGTGTGATAGCATCAGTTGACGCCCCTTCGTTTATAAAACTTATTACTACTGAAGATGGCACAGGCATAAAACGCCATCTTTTTGATGATAATCTCCGCGTATTTTTAGGGGCAAAAGGTGGTTACAATCAATCAATTATAAATACAGCTATATCACCCGATGGTTACCTTTTCTGGTATCTAAATAATGGTGTAACAATCACTTGTAAGGGATTTTCTTATAATAAAGGACATACAAGCCCGACGATAAGATTTGAAGATTTTCAGATTGTAAATGGAGCTCAGACTTCTCATTCGCTCGTAGAAGCGGCTAAAATAAATGCTGAAGCCTTGAACGAAGTTGTTCTGATGGTTCGGATTTATGCCACAGACAGAACTGATATTGCTGAACGAGTTGCAGTTGCAACAAATAGTCAAGCTCGTATTCAAGCTAGAGATCTTCGCTCAAATCATCCAATTTTGAAGAAACTGGAATTGGCTTTTCAAGAGCGCGGATATTTCTTTGAACGAAAGAAAAATATGCACTCTGATAAGCCTGATAGCAAAAGAGTTGATGCTTTAAAGTTAGGTCAGGTTATTCTAGCTTTTTATTTGAGAGAGCCTGATAAGGCACGGACAGAGTCAGATTCAATTTTCACGGAACGCTTCGAGTATATATTCCATGATAAGCGTGATATCGATGAATTAGTGCGTGTTTATGAAATTTATAAAATCATTGAAAAACTACGTGACGCTTATCAAACAGAGCATGGAACATCTCCCGAAAGCGGACACGAACACCAGTATCTAGTTTATGGCTACTGGTTTGTGCTCTTTGCATGTAGCCTTCTTCATATTAAGTCTAAAAAAAGTTCCTTACCAACGGGCAAGGATGCAGAAGAAATGGTTGCTAATGCAATCCATGATGTTGCATCAGCATGCAGCCAAAACAAAGCAGTGGCTCACTACCAGATGTTTAGAAGCTCTAGGACAAAAGAACGGATTTACGGTGAGATAAGTGCCAAACAGTTAAATCTTTTTGATCTTTTGGCAATACAGTAATAGGTCATAAATCAAGACTTATGCACGGCAGAAATCACTCCAAAACAATACCTGATTATGCACGCGACTTATGCACGATTTAGGCCTTTGAATTCACTGAGTTTTAAGAGGCGTGCATAAGTTATAACTTATGACAAAACTAATGACTGCAATGTGGAATCTTTGACCATATAGGAATATCTGTCCAACTGCCGCTGCTGACCCAAGATGGATATTCAAAATTTTATATCCAACGGCAGGTGTGCGGAAAAGCGACCATATTGAAATATCTGTTTGACAGCCATTGCTGCCCCAAAGAGGACACTCACTTTGGTTATTAATTAACAAAAATATTGCTA
>CALDZL010000082.1 GCA_937944295.1 uncultured Sphingorhabdus sp. | reverse complement strand
GCCGCCGTTACAACGGCCAATGTTGCGTCTTTCATCGACGCATTGTCATGTTCTACCCAGATAAGCGTCTTCATTATATCGCTCCTACTGCTTTTAATTTTTCTACTAGTGCATCGACATCTGCGACTTTCTCACCCGCTTGCCGGACGGGAGGCTCGCTCACATTTGTGGTGGTGAGACGCGGCGATATATCAACGCCATAATCAGCCACAGACTTTTCATCCATCAGCTTCTTCTTTGCCTTCATAATATTGGGCAGGCTGGCATATCGCGGTTCATTGAGCCGCAAATCTGTGGTAATAACCGCTGGTAAGTTCAGTTTCACCGTTTGCAAGCCGCCATCAATCTCGCGCTTTACATCGACGCTGCCGCCATCGACATCAACCGTGTTGGCAAATGTACCTTGACCCCAGCCGAGCAATGCGGCCAGCATCTGCCCCGTTTGGTTGCTATCATCATCAATCGCTTGCTTGCCGCAAATCACCAATTGCGGGCTTTCTTCTTCGACGATTTTTGCCAATATTTTAGCAACGCCCAGCGGTTCTACTTCTTCATCGGTTACAACCAAGATTGCGCGATCAGCCCCCATAGCAAGCGCGGTACGCAATGTTTCTTGGGCCTTTTGCGGACCAACGGATACCGCAATAATTTCTTCGGCCTTGCCCGCTTCTTTTAAACGAATGGCTTCTTCGACTGAGATTTCATCAAAAGGGTTCATGCTCATTTTGACATTTGCAAGATCAACACCGCTGCCATCGGATTTAACCCGAGGCTTTACATTATAATCAATCACCCGCTTTACGGGTACGAGAATTTTCATGTCATTTCCTTCCATTCGCATGAATAACATTATAGCCTATAGATAGGGAGGCCACTCTTACAGAGCAAGCTAATATCCAAGCATTGATGCATTATCGATCAATTTGCTTCTCCTTACTTAACGTTCACGTAAACGTCAAGTATATTTTATGGTGAATTGATTATATTATACATCCTTCGCGATCACATGATAAGAAGAGCATTATATATATTCAATTGATAGCCAGAGCTATGCTATCAAAACTACCAAAGCTGTTGTTGTAACAAAAGGATGTCATCCGTGTCTCATATGTCCCCTAAAATCGCGACCGTTGTTCAGGCTGGTTCTAATCCATTTGATACGCCCTCGACATTGATAAAGTTTGCTGATTTGCTATCTGATGCAAAGTCCGAAGGCAGCGATATTGTCGTTTTCCCAGAGGCCTTTATTGGCGGCTATCCCAAAGGGGTAGATTTTGGCGCACGGGTCGGATCACGCAATGATGCTGGGCGTGATTTATTTCGCCGCTATGCCGATAATGCCATCATGTTAGGGTCACCCGAATTTGCTGCACTCTCTGATGCTGTCACCGCCAATGATATGGCCTGCATCGTGGGAGCGATAGAGAAAAAAGGCGGTACCCTCTATTGCTCAACCTTTGGCTTTGAACGCGATGGCAGATTATTGGGCGTGCACCGCAAATTAATGCCCACAGCGATGGAACGCCTGATTTGGGGCTGCGGCGATGGTAGCGATTTGCCGATTATGGACAGCAGCGCTGGACGATTGGTGAGCGCGATTTGCTGGGAAAATTATATGCCGCATTTGCGCAGCTATTATTATGATGCACAACCCGATTTTTATTGTGTATCGACCGTCGATGATCGTGATATATGGATACCATCGATGCAGATGATAGCGCTCGAAAGTCGCAGCTTTGTCCTATCATCTTGCCAATATTTAGAGCGCGGAATGATAGGATTAGACGCTAGTAAATTTGATGCCGTGCAAGGCAATGCTCCCGAAACGGTGCTGATTAATGGCGGTAGCTGTATCATCAATCCGATGGGCGAGGTCATCGGCAAACCGCTCTATGGCAAAGAAGGTATGGTCAGCGCGCAAATAGACCTCGATATGCGCACGCGCGGCCAATTTGATCTAGATGTGAGCGGTCATTATGCCCGCCCCGATATTTTTGAACTCCACACCAATATCCAAGAACAAAAAAATGTACAGTAGTGATCGATTTCATAATCGATTAGCTCTCCATACATAATCCACCAGCCGAGCAATTGCTTTACCTTAAATTAAATGCCAAAATCCTTACATGGACTGGCCCACAATAGATCTCATCATTCGCTTCATGGCTATTAGCAACTTAATCTTGCTCATCATATTGTTGTGGCGCGATTATAATAAAACATTGCCCGCAAAATTAGGGATTGTTTTATGCATTGGCGTAGTCAGCTATTTCATATTTGAAATCCCAGAATCTAATTTTACCATCACGCCGATAAATTTGACTTTATGCGCCACAATGTCCTCTATATATAGCATATTTTGGTTATTCTCGCGTAGCTGGTTTAATGATGAAACGCATATAAGTTGGAAAAGCTGGAGCACTGTATTGCTCACAACCATCATATCTGTCGTGCTTTGGATGGCACGTGTGAGCGGATATGATCAAGGTGTTAATATACCAACGCGTATCATGTGGATGGGCTTTAGCATCTGGGGGTTATGGATTGCTTGGCAAGGCAAGGATAATGATCTTGTTGAAGCTCGCCGAAAATTACGAATATTATTTATCGTCACTGTTGGCAGCAGCATCGGTCTGATTACAGTCATCTTTTTTATATATAATTTATTTTTAAAAATGATTACGCCATATTTGATAACGATTAGCGTCAATAGCATCATCCTTATCATCACCTATTATTTGATAATATCACTGGTACGTTCCTATCCAATAGATTTATTTGCACCGATAGAAAAACCAAGTTCGGGCAGTAAAGACAATATCTCCGAAGAAGAATTAGCCTTACAAGAAAAATTGGAACATTATATCAGCTATGAACGAGCCTATCGGAATGAGAGTTTAACCATTGCACTATTATCCAAATCATTAGGCGAGCAGGAATATAAATTACGGCGCTTGATTAATGGCCGATTGGGCTATCGAAATTTTTCTTCTTTTTTAAACCATTATCGCCTGGCCGAAGTTAGAGAGGCACTCAGAGATCCTCAGCAATCCGAAGTCCCCATATTAACGATAGCCCTAGATTCGGGTTTTGGTTCGCTCGCACCATTTAACCGAGCTTTTCGTCAAGCAGAAGGAATGACACCTAGCGAATATCGTCAAATATATTAACGCCAGAACTAATCGATTTCATAATCAACCAATCATTTTTGAAAAGAGGAAGATTAGATAATGACGCATGCATATTTCTAAGTCAGATGTCCGCTTAAATCGCTCTCTATTGCACCATCTCTCATAAGCGGGCATCTTAATTTTAGGACGAAAGACGATCAATATGCAAGCATTAGAAGCAAATATAATTGAATGGGGTGTCATATTTTGGAATAATTTTGAGCGGCAATTCGGTCGCTATTTTATCGCCGCTTTTCTCACTATCGCTCTAGTTTGGGTATTAAAACGTACCGCATGGAAAAGCCGTAAAATCCAAAATCGCGATGCCAGCTGGCGCGATATAAGGCGCGAGATATTCTCCTCCATTCAATCCAATATTGTTTATCTTATCATTACTGTCATCATGATAGTGGGCATGCAAATTGGTATATTCCAGCGAGTTGAAGACAGCCTTGGTCTAGGCATGGACTTGTTGTTGCTCACAGGGATGATCTTTGCCCATGATGCCTATTTTTATTGGACACACCGCGCAATGCATCATCCTAAATTATATAAGCATTTTCATCGCCATCACCACAAATCAGTCACCCCCACGCCTTTTGCTGCCTATAGTTTTGCACCGCCCGAAGCGCTGCTCAACGCACTATTCATTCCACTATGGCAGCTATTTATTGCCACACCAGCAACTGTATTAATTAGCTTTCTTATCATTCAGATCATTCGCAATACAACGCAACATGCAGGATTAGAATTACATCCGTCTTGGTGGCTTAAAAATCCGATAAGCCGCTTTATCAGTACCACCACGCATCATGATATGCACCATAGCGGCGGCTTTCATTATAATTATGGTTTCTACTTCACATTTTGGGATCGATTGATGGGAACCGAACATCCCAAATATCATCAGCGCTTTCATAAAGTTGTAGGCAATGAATTAGCAAGAGACTGAATTTATAAGCATCAGATGATTTATAGCCTATGCTGCATCGCTCCAATCTAGGATAACCTTACCCGTATGACCTGAATTAATCAGCTCAAAACCGCTGGCGAAATCATCCGCCTTCATGCGGTGCGTGATAATAGGTTCGATATTCAGCCCGCTTTTGATCATCGCGCTCATCTTATACCATGTTTCAAACATACGCCGTCCATAAATTCCTCGAATTTCAAGCCCTTTGAATATGACATTATCCCAATTAATGCCTGCACCATTGGGCAACAGGCCAAGCAGAGCGATACGGCCGCCATGATTGATAACATCGAGCATCTGATTAAAACCCGCAGGTGCGCCCGACATTTCAAGACCAACGTCAAACCCTTCGGTCATGTTAAGCTCACCCATGACATCTTCTAGCTTTTCCTTTTGGATATTGACGGTGCGGGTCGCACCTAGTTTTTTGGCCAGATCAAGACGGAAATCATTAATATCGGTGATGACAATATTTTGTGCGCCAACATGTTTGGAAATGGCCGCCGCCATTGCACCGATTGGCCCTGCGCCCGTAATTAATATATCTTCACCTACCATATCTTGAGCAAGAGCGGTATGGACCGCATTACCAAATGGATCATAGAGCGATGCAATATCATCACTAATTTCATCGGGCAATTTATAGACATTAAAAGCTGGCACAGAAATATATTCGGCAAAGGCACCAGCACGGTTCACACCAATGCCTTCGGTTTGGCGACATAGATGGCGGTTGCCAGCACGGCAGTTACGGCATACACCGCAGGTTATATGACCCTCGGCTGATACGCGATCACCAGCACTAAAGCCTTTAACCTCGCTGCCTATTTCGACAATCTCACCCATAAATTCATGCCCCACCACCATAGGCACGGGGATCGTGCGCTGCGCCCATTCATCCCAATTATAGATATGCATATCGGTGCCGCAAATCGCGGTTTTCTTTACGCGGATCAATACATCATTATGACCAATAGAGGGCATGGCTGTATCTTCGAGCCAGAGACCAACTTCATTTTTTGCTTTAACCAGAGATTTCATACTATGCTCCTATTGAGGAATGACACCCAATGAACGGCCAACTTTTGTAAAGGCAGATATGGCTTTATCAATTTCATCATCGCTATGCGCTGCTGAGATTTGTGTTCTAATCCGTGCTTGGCCTTTGGGAACAACGGGGAAAGAAAAGCCAATCACATAAATGCCTTCATCGAGCAGCTTGGCCGCCATGTCTTGCGCCAATTTTGCATCGCCGAGCATCACGGGAATGATCGGATGTTCGCCAGGCAGCAGATTAAAGCCTGCTTTGCTCATACCGTTGCGGAAACGCTCAGCATTATGCGTGATTTTGGCTCGCAGTGCATCGCCGCTTTCGAGCAATTCAAACATTTTAATCGATGCAGCGACTAAAGGCGGTGCTAATGCGTTGGAAAAAAGATAGGGCCGCGCGCGTTGTTTCAGCAGGTTGATAACATTCTGCCGCGCACATATAAAGCCGCCCATGCCGCCGCCCAGTGCCTTGCCCAATGTACTGGTGAGAATGTCAATGCGCCCTTCGACGCCGCAATGTTCGGCGCTACCGCGACCATTTTCCCCGATAAAACCGCTCGCATGACAATCATCAACCATGGTGAGTGCGCCAAATTCATCGGCTAAATCACATAGCCCGCGCAAATTGGCGATGGTGCCATCCATTGAGAAAACACCGTCTGTAACAACCAGAATATTCACAGCACCGTCTTTACGCGCTTGTTCCAACTGTAAGCGCAAATCATCCATATCATTATTGGTGAAACGATATCTCCTTGCCTTACAAAGACGCACACCATCAATGATGGAGGCGTGATTGAGGCTATCGGAAATGATTGCATCCTCAGCACCCAAGAGCGGTTCAAACACCGCGCCATTGGCATCAAAGCAGGCAGCAAATGTGACCGCATCATCATAGCCAAAAAATTGTGCTATTTTTTGTTCTAATTGGCGGTGCAAATCCTGTGTACCGCAGATGAAACGTACCGATGCCATACCAAAACCATGGCTTGTCATGCCGTCTGTCGCTGCTTTTACAAGTTCTGCATTGTCGGCAAGGCCCAGATAATTATTGGCGCAAAAATTCAGAACATTTTTCTCTGCTCCATTGTGCGAAACAGTAATTTGCGTGCCTTGGGCAGATGTGATGATGCGCTCGGGCTTGGTAAGGCCTTGCTCTTCTATATCGATTAATTGCTGGTCAATATTATCGTAAAAAGCGTTAGAACTGAGGGGCATATGTGATTCCTTATTATATAGGCTTCCTATACAATTGTTATAAAATTATGCAAATGCCATATATTATTATGTGTCAAAATCATTGTAGAAAATATATTCTATAACTGTAGATTTGAAGTATATATTAAGCCCTATTGCCTTTAGGATCTATTGAACGGCTATATCGGGACTATAGGGTGAAGTCTCAACGAAGCGCCACCGCAGAGATGTTGCGCTATCCTGGCGCATGGCCGAGTCTATCTCTATTTGAAGGAGGCGCTGCGCTCCTTCAACGGATGCTACAAGTTTAGGGTCTTCTATCAATTTGGCGCGTCCTTGAATGTGTAATTGATCGCCTGTTTCAAAATCAATGAATAATAATCCAGCTTTGGGGTTGAGCAATAAATTCCCGAAAGTATTGAACAGATAATTACCCTGATAATCAGCGATAGTAAGCTGCGTTGGGCTGTCCACTGATACAAAACCAGGCTTGCCACCACGATGACTGATATCAGCCCCTTCATAGGATTGACCAGAACCATCCTGGACATAGGATGCTATGAAAAATGTATCGCTATTCTTGATTAAGTCCATGTCATTAGGGCCTAATATTGTTTGCACTTTGTGGGGGGCTGTATTTGGCATGAGGCTACGTTCCGATATTTCACGCAGGTTAATATATTTTGGGCAATTGCCATAGCTTTGCACAACAGTAATGGTGATAAAATGCGCACTTAACGCCGTAATACGCCCATGCATGCGGTTACGGCGGCGATTGGACAAATCCAGCCCTAATACAGCTATTGCTTGTCCTACTGCCAATCCTTCAAAAGCTGCTTTCTCATTGCGCTTACTCATTTGAATCATCAATGTTTTTGGATCAGGCGAATGGGCAAAACCCTCTGGTCCTGTTACAATCGAAGCATGGGGCAATCCATTTTGGTCAATCGTCCCCAAAAATAGATATTCTAGACCTTCAAAAAATTGCCGATGCTGATCTGTCATAAAATCACGCATCATAATCTTTGTAACTTTGGCTATATTTTCGCGCATACCCGTTTGCTCTTGCAGACGTAATTCGCCTTCGTGAAAATGCTGGTCTGTCATAAGATGCTCCTTAATGAGGCTACTATAGCAGATTAGGCGGCCCATTGGGACAGTCAATTAAATATCCCCATCCACCATTGTCCAATTTTTTAGCTACTTCTGTCGACTGCCCTTCTGCAATCACGCTTCCATCTGGTGCAATCACGCTCCAATTCGCACGCAACAGAGCAATATCACCAATAATGACTTCGCTAAACACATCGCTTTTTATGGTTGGCCGCATATCGATAAAACCCGCAAAGGCTGATTTCGCTCCTGCAATACCCTCACTTGGTGGTTGGTCGGGTGGAAAGAATATTTTGCATTCGGGATGAAAAAGCGTTGTGATACCTTCAAGATCGCCTTCTTGAAGATAAGCGCTCACACAATCGGCAATCTCTCGTGGTTGTTTTGCAATATATTGGTTCATAAATAATTCCTAATTTTAGATGATATTTCGCTTGGTAATATAAGCTCTTAGGCTGGTCCATTATTGTCCATGTCGAGTATCATTTTCCACGCGCCTGCTTCATCTTTTTTATACACAAGAACAAGACGGCCTTCGGGATTACGAACCTCGCCGCTATCATACATTTTCATCGTGCCGTAAAAGCGGCCAGATACAACAGCGGTGTCGCCATAAAATTGCAAATCTTCAATATCAAATCCAGAGGTAATTTCGGCGGCTTCTATGCGAGGGATATATTTATCGCGAATGGCTTGCGTACCGACTGTTACGGGCTGTCTTTCATTTACAGTCATTACATTCGCATGACATGTGCGCACCATTTTTTCAATATCGCCAGTATCTAATCCGCCGTTCCAATCGTTAATAACGGCTTCTATTTCATTACCTTCAGTCATAATCTTGCTCCTTTAATTTTGTATCTTGCTTAGGATATAGGCCTATGGTATCGTACAAACAACATGCTTATTTCCTTACACAGTGATCGGAAATCTGTACAATGAATCGTAATAATTTTGGTGATATACGCGTCTTTGTAGAGGTTGCTCGCAGAGGAGGCTTTCGCGCTGCCGCCAAATATTTACACCAAGCCCCTGCATCGGTGAGCGAAGCTGTGCAACGTTTTGAAGATAGGCTTGGCGTTCGATTATTTGAGCGTTCCACTCGCTCTGTTGTCCTTACCCCTATTGGCGAGCAATTTTACGCGCGAAGCCTGCCCGCCATAGCAGAGCTAGAAGGCGCGGTTAGCGATATTGATGATCAGAAAGATAATGTGTCTGGTACGCTGCGCTTATCTGCCCCCTATAGCGCAGGTCCTTTTTTTCTGGATGATCTGGTTGCGCATTATGCATGCGCATATCCTTCGGTGAATGTTGAGCTGATTTATAATGATAATAAGGTCGATCTGTTAACATCGGGTATCGATGCCGCGATACGATCCAATACTTTGCTGGGGCCAGACACGCATGCGGTGAGCGTTGGCCCTGAACTCACCATGGCTATTGTTGGGACTCCAGAGTATTTGGAACGGATGGGCACACCCAAGCGCCCCAAAGATATTTTACAGCATCATGCCATATGCTATGCTTTTGGCCGCGGCGATCAATTAGCGCCTTGGGGATTTAAAGGTCCAGATGGTCCTTATGTAATACAACCCAAGCCTCGTATGGTGGCTAATGATATGCGCTCCTTATTATGTTATGCACGACATGGTTTGGGACTGGCCTATGTCTATGCGGAAATTGCCGCACCCTATATTGCCAATAGTGATATGGTTGAAGTGCTGAGAGATTATCTCCTGCCGCTACCGCGATATTCGCTCAATTACCGCAGCAAAAAGCATATGACGCGCAGGCTCAGGGCTTTTATCGATATGGCAAAAGATAAAGCTTATAGATAATGATAGATAGTTAATAAGGTATTTTAAAAATCTCTCGATCCATAGAACAGGAATACATGTATAACCACTCAATTATGCATGATTAATCTGGCTGAAAATCTATATTTCAACAGAAATGATTATATCAGATATTTTCAGACTCGGGGTTTTGGTGAGAGCCCCGCATTGGGGTTGTAGGCTCGCGCCGCTTTTTGCATCAAACCTATAGCCGTGCCATGGGCAAGTTAAGACACCATCATCACCCAGTACTTCACCATCAAGCGGCCCCAGCATATGCGGGCAAAGCGCGCTATGCACGATCCAGTCTCCATGATGATGGCGCAACACGAATCGTCCCGACGACAAGGCGATTGGATAGGTTTGAGTTTCATCCAAATCGCTTAATTTTACGCTCCATCTATCGGGCGCTTGGGCTTTAGATTTATGGCCATCCAATGCCTCTTGCCGCCCTAACATTAAGCCTTCATCTTCATCATAGAGCCGC
>CALDZL010000081.1 GCA_937944295.1 uncultured Sphingorhabdus sp. | reverse complement strand
GCGATCAGAAGAATTTAGATGATCCCGCCATATTAGGGCAAATCGCAAGACACATCGGTTTTGATAGTGATGCGCTCATGGCGAAATCACAAGATGATGCGGTAAAAGCAAAATTGCGTAGAAATACCGAAGAAGCCATAAGACGCGGTAGCTTTGGTTCTCCTACGATATTTATCGGTGATGATATGTATTTTGGAAATGATCAGTTGCCGTTGGTTAATCGTGCGATTAAAGGTAAAAAATAGAATCATACTATTAAATAGATTTATAAACCCAATTTAGGGAAATATTTATGACCAAACGCGTATCCTATACGATTGAAAATCATATTGCTCATGTTCGTTTAAATCGACCAGATAAAATGAACGCGCTCGACCCTGATATGTTCCAAGGCATAATAGAGGCTGGGCAAGAGCTGCTGGAAACACCGGCTATCCGCGCGATAGTCTTATCGGGTGAAGGCCGCAGTTTTTGCGCCGGTCTGGACATGGCTAGCATGGCGAAAAGCGGCAATGCTAGCGGCGGTGTTGCAAAATCGCTTACCGAGCGCACTTATGGTAATGCCAATGATTTTCAATATGTCTGCACGCTTTGGCGCGAGATGCCTATGCCCGTAATCGCAGCAGTCCACGGCGTATGTTTTGGGGGCGGTCTGCAAATTGCTAGTGGCGCTGATATTCGTATCGCAACGCCCGATGCGCGCATGTCGATCATGGAAATGAAATGGGGTCTAATCCCCGATATGGGCGGTTTCACCATATGGCGCAGCAATGTGCGTGATGATATATTGCGCGAACTTACCTATACCAACCGTGAATTTTCTGGTGCAGAAGGTCAAGAATTAGGCTTTGTGACCTATGTCGATGCGGACCCCATTGCCCGCGCGATGAGCATTGCCAATGAAATAGTGAACCGCAATCCCGATGCCATGCAGCGCGCAAAATCGCTTATCAATGAATTGCCCGACATGGATGAAAATGCCATTTTAATCGCTGAGAGCGTTGAACAAAACCGCGTTATGCGCCAGCCCAATCAAATAGAGGCTGTCATGTCACAAATGCAAAAACGCGCTGCTAATTTTGTTGATAACTAACCCCGCACAACCATAAGACGTTCAAACTCTCTGCGTAATTCATCGCCAATGGGCGTTGAGCCATTTTGATCAGTAAGCACAATTGTCGTCATGCAAATGGCCTTGCACTCATCATTTTGAAACGCAGCCGATGCAATATCCCAGCTACTGTTTCCAATACGCGATATACCGCTGGCAATGAAAACATGCTCAGGAAAATGCGCTTCCGCCAGATAATTAAGCTCGACACGCGCAATCAGCCAGCGCTGTCCCTCGGTACGGCGCGTTACCTCTATGCTGTGATTAAACATGCCGCGCCCATGTTCAAACAGGCCCGCCATCGACACATTATTAATATGCCCCAATATATCCAAATCGGCAAAGCGCGTTTCGGTACGGTGGCTAAAAGGATAGCTTTCTGTTTTTTTCTGCCAGCTTTCAGGGCGTGTCATATTCTTCTTTCTAGTTTTAGGGTACATAAAAGCCATCCCAGTATTTACCGAGATGGCTTTTTATAGCTATATGAAATTATAATTAAAGCGTACGCCCAATCAATTCTTTCATAATCTCATTAGTACCGCCAAATATGCGCGTAACGCGCGCACCGCGCCATTGTTTCGCTATGCTATATTCATTCATATAGCCAGCTCCACCGTGCAGTTGCAGACATTTATCCATCACTTCCCACTGCAATTCTGTATGCCATAATTTGGCCGCAGCACCCTCTTCGGCGGTGAGTTCTTTTTTATTATGGCGAACCAACGCCCAATCCAGATGCGCCCAGCCGACTTGTAATTTGGCCTTTAAATCCGCCAAAACAAAACGGGTGTTTTGGAAATCAATAACTGGCTTGCCAAAAGCTTTACGATCCCGAACAAATTCAACCGTATCATCAAATGCTTTTTGCGCTGATGCTTGCGCACTAACAGCAATGGAAAGCCGTTCTTGCGGCAGCTCACTCATCAAATAGATGAACCCTTTACCTTCTTCGCCCAAACAATTTGTCATGGGTACGCGCACGTCATTGAAAAATAATTCTGATGTGTCCGCACTATCCATCCCAATTTTATCGAGATTACGGCCACGCTCAAACCCTTCTCTATCGGCTTCTACTAATATGATAGAAACACCTTTCCATGCTGGATCCGCGTCAGGGTCTGTTTTAGCACACACCAGCACAAGGTCCGCATTTTGACCATTGGTAATATAGGTTTTTGAACCATTGATTACATAATGATTGCCATCTTTTTTCGCCGAAGTTTTAATGCCTTGCAAATCGCTGCCAACGCCAGGCTCGGTCATGGCAATCGCTGTAATCGTCTCACCCGAGACAAGGCGCGGAAGCCATTTTTTCTTCTGCTCTTCGCTGCCGTATGAAATGATATAATTTACCACAATATCCGACTGCAGCGAGAAACCTAGTGCAGCGCCTGACCCATATGCAACTTCTTCATCGACAATTGCATTATAACCAAAATCAAGCCCTAAACCACCATATTCCTCTGGAACCGTTGGGCATAACATCCCTAGCTCACCAGCTTTTGGCCAGATATCTTTAGGAATGATTTTATCCTTATCCCATTGATCCGCATTGGGAGCGACTTCTTTTTGTATGAATTGACGAACGGTTTGGCGAAATGCTTCTTGGTCTTCATCATAAGCGCTGCGCGGTATTGTATCTAAAGACATATATTGCTCCTGAGGTTATTTTCTCACACTCTCATGGCAGAAAAATAATTATATGGTCAAGTTTTTTAATCGCGCAATTAAAATTTATTTGCATATTAAATCACTTCGTTCATGACAGCGACAGGCAATTTGGATATGTAAGGCATAAATTTTAACTTTAGGATTATTGAAAATGCGTTTAAAAAGAGTATTACCCTTGTTTCTTGCTTTTTTAGCTGCTTTAAATCTGTCGCCCGTTATGGCCCAAGAAAGCAACGAGGAAACTGAACCTGCCCTTCAATTCGATCCTAATGACCCAGAAAATCATTTGGTATTGGACCTATCAACGGGTGGCCGTGTCACAATCATTCTTTATCCTCATATCGCACCAAAGCATGTGGAAAGGGTTAAAACATTAACGCGCCAAGGTTTTTATGATGGTATTACTTTCCATCGCGTTATTGAGGGCTTTATGGCACAAACTGGCGATCCGCTTGGCACAGGTGCTGGTGGTTCAGATTTGCCCAATTTAGAAGCAGAATTTACGCGCGCTGCCCATGTTCGCGGTACCGTATCAATGGCGCGAACGGCGAGCGATGAGAATTCAGCCAACAGTCAGTTTTTTATTGTTTTCCAACCACGCTTCTCGCTCGACAATAATTATTCATTATTTGGACGCGTCAAAGATGGTATGCAATATGTCGACGCTATCCAACGCGGTGAACCACCGCGATCACCAGATCGCATAGTGCAGGCCTCTATTGCTTCTGATAATAAACCAGTCCCTAAACGCGAAGTCGCTGATATATCTCCATCAGAAGAGACCGATACATCGCTACCTGGAGATGATGAATTATCTATTATCGATTGATTAGATAATATATTCATTGCTTGCCCCAGTTGGCCAGTGTGACTAATGCATCACCATGCAAACTGATATATTTGATTTTCATTTGCCACCCGAGTGCATCGCGCTGCGACCAGCATCACCGCGCCATAGTGCTAAGCTTTTGGCGGCGCAAAATGGTATAATCCAAGATCAAACTATATCGGATTTACCAAAATTATTGCGTCCCGATGATTTGCTGGTTTTTAATGACACACGGGTCATTCCTGCACAATTATCAGGCACAAGGATTGGCGGCAAAGCCATAATAGGGGCGACCTTACATAAACGTATTGATTTACGCAGATGGCAGGCCTTCATCCGCAACGCCAAGAGGTTAAAGCCCAATGATCGCATTGATTTCGGGGCTGATGTATGCGCTAAAGCGGAAGAGCGCCATCCAGATGGGAGCTTTACATTATATTTTGAAGGTGAAGAGGCTGTAGAGTTATTATTAGACCGCGCTGGTACTATGCCTCTGCCGCCTTATATAGCTGGTAAACGGCCTACCGATGAACGTGATTATGAAGATTATCAAACCATGTTTGCGCAAAAAGACGGTGCTGTTGCGGCGCCAACGGCGGCCTTACATTTTACCCCTGAGTTGATGGCCCAATTAAACGCCGCCAATATCAATCATATTTCGCTAACGCTGCATGTAGGAGCAGGAACATTCCTGCCCGTCAAAGCCAATGATACTGACAATCATGTCATGCACAGCGAATGGGGTGAAATCACGAAAGATGTAGCCGATCAAATGAATCTTGTGCGGCAGAATGGCGGGCGTATTATCTCTGTAGGCACGACATCTCTGCGACTCATTGAAAGCGCAACACACGCAGATGGCATCATCCAACCATTCAAAGGCGATACCGATATATTCATAACGCCAGGCTATGAATTTCGCGGCATTGATGGGCTAATCACCAATTTTCACTTACCCAAAAGCACATTATTCATGCTCGTTAGTGCACTGATGGGACTTGAACGCATGCAGTCTCTATATCAACATGCCATTGCAAATGATTACCGATTTTACTCTTATGGTGACAGCAGTTTATTAATTCCATAGCGTGCTGCTCAATAGCCGCTCACGAGCATAGTATTCTCAGCGATATTCTATTAAAACTTTGTACTCAGCCCGATAACGGCGACATGGTCTATTCTGTCTTGACCGACGCGCGGGACATATTGGTTAAGATAGCCAGGAGATAGCGATATATTATCGCTAATTGGGAATGAAAGGCCCGCAAAATTACGCCAAACATTTAAACCATCACGTTGACCAATATTGGTAGTATTAAACGTGATAAAAGGTTCGGTATAAAATACCGCTTTTAATGTATCATTGAGCGGCACAGATAGGTTTAATTGCTGACGAAAACGCACCCCAACATCTCCGCTACCTTCAAATATGCGCTGTTCTAATCGTGATCGCCCCTTCAACGTCACACCTTTACCATCACCAAAAATATTGAAGGATAATTGCTGCCAAATACGATGCTCATTGCTGGATGCAGGGCCAACTGGATCGGTAAAAATATATGCATAGCCCAAAACAACGCTGGTTTTCTTATTCACCTTATAGCCCACACCAGTGCGCAGCAACAATTGTCCAAGGCGCGAAATATCATTGGTGAAACGCGGCTGAGCCTCTAACCAAATAAAGGTCTTCTCTCCTGTATCGATAGAAGAGGTAATTACGCCCCACCCATTCAAATCATTCTCTTGCGCCGTAGCAACAGAGTGTGAAAGCATAAAAGAATATGCGAATAACAAAAGATATTTTAGAAATGATTTAAGCATATTAAAAACCATATTTACAATGCGAATTATTTAATTCGATTATATTCATTAAATCTATCGGTCAAGTATATAGATAGTTTTTTAAAAGGTCATTATCTTGCGCATAACTCCACATCAATCTGCTCGCGTAAATCATTTGATGCATAAGCACTAATTTTATAAGGTTAAATTATGCAAATTTTCTGGAAAATCCCATTTCTTAGCCATGCTATTTTTAAACTATGGGAAATGGATGCTATGCGCAAATATAAATGGTGCGCACCCTTCATAGAGAGGCAAGATATATTATTAGAGATAGGGTCTGGCCCTGGCAGCATCATTAAAATTTTCAGAGAAAACGGGCATGATGTTACAGGGCTAGATATTGCCGATAATAGCTTTGATACAAGCCTTATGCCTGATATTTATGACGGTATTAATATGCCCTACGATGACAATCAATTTGATTGTGCACTCATCCTCACGACATTACATCATACGCATAATCCTGATGTTATAATCACAGAGGCTATGCGCGTAGCAAGGCGTATCATCATTATAGAAGATGTCTATGACACACCGTTTCAAGCAGCCTATACTAAAATAACCGATAGTATTACCAATATGGAATTTATCGGCCATCCCCATACGAACCGAAGCGATAGTGAGTGGAGGACATGTTTTAATAGACTAGGTCTCAAATTAATACATAGTAAAATATATCCGCTGGCCAAGTTTTACAAACAAGCAATTTATATTATGCGCCGAAACGAATGAAGTCATTTTATAATGGTAGATTATAGTCATTAGCGATTGAAATTCGGTCAATTATCGCTATGTTGTCTTTAGCGAAGATAAATATGCAAAATCCCTAATACGATAAAATGTCACTGTACAATATCTAGCTCTACAATTGATCCGCTCTAGGGTCTGAGAAGCAGGATAGAAACATATGACATGACTTCGGATCGCATAAAATATATGGATGGCCTTCGTGGTATCGCCATATTAGGGGTAATTTTTTTCCATGCTTATTCACGCTGGACCAAGGAAGAAACATTTGAGCAATATGTTTATTTCATAGGTTTATTTAAATATGGATGGCTGGGCGTGCAGCTATTTTTTGCAGTAAGCGGCTATGTAATTTATATGAGCATATTACATGCGAACAATGCTTTCATGTTTGGTGTATCAAGATATTTGAGACTGGCCCCAACTATGCTGATCGCATCTGCATTAATATATCTAACGGCCCCGTTCATACCAGAACGACCTTGGGGCGCGCTCAACATGGCGGATCTCTTACCTAGCCTCACATTCATTGATCCTATCTTATTAGAGCTTATTTCAGGCACACAAATAAAAAGCTTAGATACTGTATTTTGGAGCCTCTATGTTGAGGTTAAATTCTATATGATAGTCGCTATCTTATTTTTTATTTTCAAGGATAAAAAATTATACGGCTTATATATATTATATGCCATTTGGTGGGGATTAGAAATTCTTAATACTATATTTAATGTAAGCAACCCCGTCATTGTCAATGCGCTCTATATTATCACGCTTGCCGATATTGAATATTATGGATGGTTCTTATTGGGAATATTGGCTTATCAATATCAGGCAGCACAAAATAAACGCAACTTAATAGCTTTATTCGCAATGGCGTTCATTGCAATATTATCGCTTTGGGATTTTAATCTCATACCGATGGTGGCCACTACCTCTAGTGCAAGTCTATTTTTAATTCCTCTATTTTCAGATTATGTCAGAAAGATATTATCTGTAAAATTGATCTTATTTTTTGGGTATATATCTTATCCGCTTTATTTAATTCATCAAAATATAGTCACAGGATTGGCAATTAAACTGCATGGATATTATCCAGACCTACCTGCTTATTTATACCCATTACCATTCATCGCCTTAGTCATCATAGGTGCATATGGGATTGTACGCATAGAACCCTATGGAAAGAGGGCCCTCAAAAAGCTGTTCCCAAATGAACTATTCGGTTATAAATTATATCGGCAAGTATAATAGACCGCTTGGCCCACATATAGAGTTAATCGGAAACTATCGGTAGTCCTGCGGCTTGCCATGCATCGAACCCGTCATCTATATGTGTGATATGTACAAAACCAAGCCTTTTCATAATATCAAGCGACTTACCGCTGCGAAATCCAGATTTACAGTGGATGATATAATGTTTGCCCTTATCAAGCTTATTAAGCATTCTGCGAAAATCACTGGCATGATAGTCGACGTTTATGGCGTTTTTTATATGCGCCTCTTTATATTCTTTTGCCGTGCGAACATCTAATATAATAGCATCGGGGTGAGCGATGATAAAATCTTGGGCATTGGCCGCATCAATATGGTTGTAGATTGATGCTGTTTCCTCTTGTTCATCAGAAACATTATTTCCAGATACAGCACTGCACCCCGACAATAATAAAGTTGCTAAAATAAAATCATATTTCATCATAAAACCTCAGCTATATTTTTGCATCAAGGCACGTACATTAACCTTCGCCTTTAATCGGCTTGCGAGCATAAATACACCGCTAAATTTGCGTTGAATAAAGATAGTGTCAACGGGCGGCAAATGCCACATCTGTTTATCCATGGCCATCTCCATACCTTTATCACGCAAGCTACTCGATATATCATTATTACTAAAATCAAACGCCCCATCATATTGCAATGGCTGCATCACCATATCAACCATATCCAATATTGTATCGCGATATTTCTCTGGCATATCTTCGGCTATAAAACCCATATCGGTAGCAGCATCAAAACTTTTTTGAGAATCCCCCGACAACACTGCCATCATCATTGTATGATACAGATTAGACGTTTCTTTGCTAATCTCTCGGCTTGCTCCAAAGTCAAGCAGCACTAATTTCTTTTGATCCCCATTATAACGGTAATTGGCGAAATTTGGATCGGTTTGCATCAAGCGAAATTCAAATAATTCACGTAGCAATAAATCAATCAACAAATGCGCAATATGATTGCGGTCATTTTGCGAAGCCCGCTCCATGGATTCTATGGCAACACCATCAACATAGGTCATTGCTAATATCTTGCGCGTAGACAATTGAGGATAAAACTCTGGCACAATGAAATTATCATCCCCTTTTAACAGCGCACCGAACCGCAATAAATATTGTGCCTCACGCTCATAATCCGCCTCTTCATGCAATTGGCGCTTGGCCTCTTCCAGCACGGGTTTAATATCCAGCGTGTCGGGCAGTAATCCCGTCAACCTTAATAAGCCAGACACATTATCAATATCGCTATCAATGCTATTTTTAACACCTGGATATTGTACCTTTATGGCCAGATTATCGCCATTGGGTTTCGCCTTTGCCCGATGAACCTGACCAATGGATGCTGCTGCGATTGGGTGATATATAAATTCTTCAAACCTATTTTCCCAATCATCGCCCCAGCCAAATGCGAGCATCTTATCCAATTGTTTACGCGGCATATGCTGGCCATCGGATCGTAGTTGCGCCAATATGGCGGTTAGCTCAGGCGGCAAGAAATCGCCGCTATCCATCGACATCATCTGCCCTAACTTCATCGCCGCACCGCGCATATTTGCCAATTGATTGGTAACTTTTAGGGCATTGGTAGGGGTAAGAAGTAGATCATTCACCGATGGCCGCTTACCCGATAATAATTGCTGTGCGCCATCAAACACCATATTGCCAGCCACTTGCGTCGCTAGGCCGCCAAAGCGTGCAAAGCGCGATATCCGTCCAAAAGGAACTTTACGGCCCTTGCTATCTTTCTCGGCCATACCTCTACCCCTTTATCCAAGTCCCACTGTCAATACCATCGAGCCGCCAATCGCCGATACGCCAGCGAATGAGGCGCAATACTGGAAAACCAACGGCTGCACACATACGCCGTACTTGCCGGTTTTTACCCTCTGTAATGGTGATAGATAGCCAGCTATCGGGAACGCTCTTGCGCACACGTATAGGCGGGTTTCGCGGCCAGACATTAGGTGCATTCATTAATTCTGCCTCTGCGGGTAAGGTCAACCCATCTTTCAGTACAACCCCATTGCGCAATTGCTGTAATGAGTCTTCATCAACAATACCCTCAACCTGCACATAATATGTTTTGGGCATTTTATAGCGCGGATCAGAAATGCGTGATTGTTGCCGTCCATCATCGGTCAGTAATAATAAACCCTCGCTATCGCGGTCCAATCGGCCCGCAGGATAGACATTGGGTATGTCAATATAATCCGATAAAGTTTCGCGCTTTGTCGGGCTGCCTTTATCGGTAAATTGCGATAATACCCCATGCGGTTTATTGAATAAGATGAGAGCCATATGATCTTAATAGAAGTTTATCCGCCATAACCAAACCAAATAATGCGTTTCACAATAACATTGTGTAAGGAGCGTCTCATGACATTGCAAAATTTTGACGTTGAACATTTCTTGGAGCATCATTGGCAGCGAAAGCCCCTGCTGATCCGTGGCGCGCTACCCAGCTGGGAGAATCCATTAGAGCCTAATGAATTGGCGGGATTAGCCTGCGAGGATGATATTGAATCGCGCCTCATCATCAGCAGCAATGATTACGAAATGCAACATGGGCCATTTGAGGATGATCAATTTGCGGCGCTAGAGGGTAAAATATATACACTTCTTGTCCAAGCCGTCGATCATCATATCCCCGAGGTTAGCGTGCTATTAAATGCGTTTCGCTTCATTCCAAATTGGCGGATCGATGATGTAATGGTCAGCACTGCCAATACAGGCGGCGGCGTAGGTCCTCATTATGATCAATATGATGTCTTTCTGCTCCAAGGGTTAGGCCAAAGACGCTGGCAAATTGGTCAGATGTGCGATGGTAACACCACATTATTGCCGCATGAAGATTTGCGTTTAATGGCCGATTTCCAAGTTAAGGATGAATGGGTATTGAACGCAGGTGATATATTATATGTCCCGCCAATGCTTGCCCATAATGGCATAGCGCAAAGCGATGATTGTATGACCTATTCCATTGGCTTTCGCGCACCATCGCAAAGCGAACTTATTAGCCATTATAGCGACTATATACTTGATGAAATGATCGAAGATACACGCTATCAAGATACAGGCTTCCATGGCCAAGATAATAGCGGCGCAATTTCAGATACAGCTATTGATGATTTGCACAAAATGATACTGCATAAAATATCTGATAAAGCTGGTTTTGCGCGCTGGCTTGGAAAATATCTTAGCACGTCCAAATATAGCGAACCCAATGCTATAGAGAGTATTACGCATGACATGCAAAATGGCGATACAATTATGCGTAATCCTGCGAGCCGTTTTATCTATACCGATGATGGGCAATCGCTTTATGTAGATGCCATATATTATAATTGCAGCGATGAAACGGCTAACTTTACCAAGGCATTATGCAGCTATGAAACATTAATCTATCAAGACACTATGAGCGATGATGTGAAAACATTAATTCAAAAACTATGCACGCAAAATGCTATTTGCTCATCTTAGGCTCTGATTTAGCTCTGCTATATAAAATCTTTCCAAATACAAAACCGCCAATGCCACCAGCGAAAACTTGCCCCAAATAACCAGCGATAGAGCGTGCGCCGCTAATCGGAATAGTTTGAAAGAAAATATACATGAGGCCAAGCGTTACTCCTATGGCTGCTGCTCCTGCGATAGGATAAGCAATAGACGCCAATTTTGGTATAAAGCGTTTTAAAACTGCTGCTATTGAAAAACCGATTATGAATGCAACAGCGATAACCACTAAATAAAGCTTCATATTGGAAATATCGAACATGGTCATATTGAAGCGGTCCGCAAATGAAATTGGCACATCGTAAGGCGCAAGAACAAATTGCGTATTGATGATAGAAGCCAATACATAGGCGATGAGTGACCCTATCACTAGGGCATAAATTAATCCCAATAGTTTCGATATAAATAACACAACGCCATTCATGATTTTCTCCTAGAGGATTAAGCCTAGCTTATTTATGTTATCAATCAAGTATATATGGTGGACAATCCATAATATTTAGCGGATAATGTACACGAATTAAGGGATATGCTATGAAATTCAGTAGGCTCAATATTTTGCTGCTATCAGCCGTTTTGGCGGCTTGTTCAAACCAAGGCGCTTCATCCTCTGGCGAGAAAACTAGCCAATTGGCGGAGCGCGTACAAGCAGCACCAATTAATTATAAAATTGAAACAATTGCCAAAGGCTTAGATCACCCTTGGTCACTGGCTTTTTTACCCGATGGCGGAAAATTGATCACGCAGCGCACGGGCAAATTATTGCATATAGATGCAACTGGCGAGAGAAGCCTTATCTATGATTTTAATGAAGGTTCTGATTATCCCAAAGTGCATCATGGAGCTGGCCGCCAAGCGGGATTATTCGATGTGGCATTGCATCCTAACTTTGATAATCAGCGGGTCATCTTTATCAGCTATGCCGCTGAACAAGGCGATGATAAAAATACGCATGTCTTATATCGTTTTAATCTGAGCGAAGATGGCAAATCCATAAGTGACGGCAAAGAATTATTCGCGGCCTCCCCGTCGCGTATCCAAGGTAATCATTACGGCGCGCGCATTGCATTTTTACCCGATGGTACATTGGTCATGCCAACCGGTGATGCTTTTCATTTTCGCGAAGAAGCGCAAAAATTGGACAATCATTTTGGCAAAATCATCCGCATCAACGAAGATGGTTCAATCCCTGCTGATAATCCATTTGTTAATACCGATGGTGCATTGCCAGAAATATGGTCCTATGGCCACCGCAATCCGCAAGGAATATTATTAGCTAGCGATGGGCGTTTGCTGGAAAATGAACATGGGCCAGCGGGCGGTGATGAGATTAATGAGATCAAGAAAGGCGCCAATTATGGCTGGCCTGTAGTGACCTATGCTCTGGATTATTCGGGCGGCCGTGTATCCCCATTTGAAGCTTTAGAGGGCACTGAGCAATCTTTGGTCCATTTCACCCCATCGATAGCGCCGTCGGGTTTTGCGCAATATCAGGGCGATATTTTCCCAGACTGGCAAGGTGATTTATTCCTCTCTGCACTGGTCCTAAAACATGTGCGCCACATTGAAATGAATGCGGATGGTTCATTGGGCAAACAAAGCGAGTTATTTGGTGAGCTTGACGTTCGGTTTCGCGATGTGCGCAGCGGCCCTGATGGGGCATTATATTTACTGACCGAAGAAGGAACCGAGAGCCGTATATTGCGTGTTAGCCCAAGGTAATAAAAACAACAAAATCTTATACTTATTTAATCCTTCTTCACTCTTTCGCCGCTGCTAAACTTCTTTTGGGGCCTTCCTCTTATGCGATATATAGGACTTGGTCTGCAATTTCGAATAATTCTTTTACTTTATTGTACTGATTATCAACAGAACAAGACACTAAAAAAACAAAGCGATCAATAAAAACTTTATCGATAAACTCCTTTTTAATTGTTATAGCCTTAACTTATATTAACTGGGCCTCTAGGGTATTCCTCACCTTCGGTTTGAAAACATTATGCTCTAACTACGCAGATATGCAATTAGGCCTGTTAAATTTTATAACGTAAATCTCTTGCATCAACTACATCACTGCCCATACATTCGATGAATGCTTCATAGATTTTCTTTTTAAGTTTCGCCCATTTTTCCAAATCAGAGTTTGGATTCATATCATCTGCTAAAAAAACCCATTCAACAAATTGATCTACTGTTACTGGGCCAGAAGTAGGAATAATATGATCGAGTTGAAAACTTCGACCATTTTTAATACATCCACAAAACCCCCAACGGGCACAAACTAAGTCCATTAAAGCATTAAAACCAGTCGTATTTTCCATATTTACAACCTCATTTACAATATATTGAACTAGAAAAAGTTTAGTTATTAATTTCGGTTTAGCTTTCAATCAAGTCTGTCTACTCTTTTTCTGAGATTTCCGAGGCTTTGCTTCTTTCTACGAATTTTTTCTATATGTTTATATGTTGTGACATATTTTCTGATACTGCTGATCATTAAAGAACTCCGTATATGTTAAAGAGGCTGCGCAATATTTGCCGTAGCTAAGTCGTTGTAATTCATCTTCAACCTCTTCTGGTTCAAGCG